>JARRLJ010000060.1:0-7100 GCA_037387025.1 Gemmatimonadales bacterium | reverse complement strand
AGTTGATCTCCTCGATGCCGAGGCGTACTTGGGCGACGGTATCGGGATCCGACTCACTTGGTGCACACGCCGCCAGTGAAACCAGTGAAGTCGTAATGGCCCACAGCGAACTCTTCTTCGTCATTATGTTGCTTGCCCCGATCATCTGAGGGTCGAATCTAACTCGTGAAGACGTATCATCACCTGGACAAGCCCTGGTGTCAAACGGATCTGGCTTGCTCACCATCGGGCACTCGGATTGGTGTTGGCCCCAACTAGACTCTCACTCTGACTTGACTTGTGCTCCGCAGCAAGTCCCCAGGTTTGAGCTAAGGACGCAGGGGATCGGACAGTTGTCGTTCGACGGCATCTCGCATGTCGTTCGGGAGTCCCGCCAAGTTGAGCGCCGCCCGACCCAGTGCCCTGTAGAGAGCAGCTTCTTCAGCCGGGAGGGCAGCGAGGTGCCTTTCAATCGTGGCTCGGTCACCACGCGCCACCGGGCCAGTAAGAGCCTGTCTTGGACCATACGCCACGATATTCTCGACAGTACCACGGATGATTGGAGCAAGGGCATCACCGGCCTGAGCCTCCGACAACCCCACCTGCCGGAGCAAGCGGTGCGCAGTTCCGGCGACCGTCACCAAGTAATTGGACGCAAACACCGCTGCCGCGTGATAGAGTGCCTTGAATTCACTGGGAACGTCAAACGGGTGTAGCCCGATCGCCGAAGCGAGCTCTCGAGCCACTCGCGTCGCTCGGTCATCTCCCTCCACCGCTGCTGCCGCACCGGCCAGCCTCTGCGGAGCCGATCCCGGATCGCTCAGAGACTGCAGCGGATGGAGCGATCCCAATGCGCAGCCACATTGCCGCAGAGGAGCGAGAGCATCGACATCCGAAACGCCCGATAGGTGAAGCACCGTGTGATTGGCACCCGCGCGTCCGGTTGCAGCCAATTCGATCGCGACCGTCTCGATGGCATCGTCCGGAACGGCAATCAGTACGATTTCAACTGAATCCAACCAGGGAGGAGCACCGCCTACTGTGAGGCGCAGCGGGGCGGGAAGCACATGGTCGTGCCGACCGTGAATCTCAACGTCGTAACCTGATTGCGCGAGCGCTAGCCCGATCCCAGCGCCCGCACGGCCAGGCCCCACGATGCCTATGGCCGTCACCGATTCAGATCTTCACTCCGGGATTCCCGCTCCCCCGCCGCTCGGGCCAGCAGTTCCTGCGTGGAGGGCGCTCCCTCGAGCAGCGACAGCGCGGCTCGCACCTGTCCGTCGTTTCGTATCCGGCGGGCAGTTTCGACGTCCCGTCCGAACACGTAGCGGGTCACTTCGTACTCGAGCTGCCGGTCGATCAAGCGTCCTGCGCCTTCCAATACCTCGGCCGGGAGATCGACCCGCTGCCGCAGGCGCCTCGTGAGTTCTACTCGCATCTCACGAGTCAGGCTGAAGTCGGGCTCGGTGATATCGCCGGATGCCTTGATCTCCAGCGCATATGTAGTGACCGTCCCCCGGTACACAGGTATCTGTGCTCCTAGCTGGCTCCAGAATTCCTGCTCAACGCCAGCCAGCGTATCCAACCGCACTGATATGTCCGGCCGGATACCGCCGCCCCCAACGACCGGACGGTCACCATCAGTGTAGTAGACTGAGCTTGCCTCCGTGACAGTGGTATCGCCAGACCTGTCCCGTAGTTCCTCCTCAACTCCGCCCACGATCCGTAACGACCCACCCACCCGGCGCACCGGTCGTTGAATGGTTCGCCCACTCGGAGTAAACCACCGTCCGGTGGTTATCTGCAGGGCCTGCTCCGGCCCCAGGGGGAATACGGTCTGCACCAGGCCCTTGCCAAAAGTGGGTGTCCCCAGCACCAACGCGCGGTCGTGATCCTGCAACGCACCAGCAATGATCTCCGCTGCGCTGGCCGTGCCACCGTTGACGAGGGCGACGATCGCCATTTCCGGCCAATCCTGATCCGTACCGGTGGAATAAGTTTCCGTTGCTGGCGCCGAGCGACCGCGGGTCGTGGCCACTACCAGGTCCCGGTCGAGGAACAGGTCGGCCAATGCAATTCCTTCTGCGAGGATGCCACCGGGCGTGTCGCGCAGGTCTAGAATGAGCGACCGCGCGCCATTATCGCGCAGTTCGATCACCTGCTGTTTCACTTCACTCACCGTATTCTCGCCGATGGTGGAAAAAGCGAGTGACATGTAGCCGACATTGTCGTCCAGCATCAAGGAAGCCTGCACGGACTTCACGTTAATGGTCGCACGGGTGAGCGTAACGTCGAAGGGTTCCGGGACACCAGGTCGGGCGACAGAGATGCGAATCTCCGTCCCCGGTTCGCCGCGCAACTCGATGACGGCCTCCTCGCTCTTCCAACCGAACGTCGATTCACCGTTGACCTCGACTATGCGGTCGCCGGACTCGATGCCCGCTTCTTCCGCAGGGGTATCCGCCATCGGCGCGATCACCGTGATCCAGCCGTCCCGCACGTCGATCTGCATTCCAAGGCCACCGTAGCTCCCAGACGTGCGCTCCCGCAGTTGGGCTACATCATCGGGTCGCAGAAAGCTGGCATACGGGTCATCCAACTGCTCTAGCAGGCCATCGATTGCCATATCGTAGAGCTGCTGTTCGCTCACCGTATCGACCGCGTACTCAGCAACATGGGACAACACGTCCTCGAACATGCGCGCGCTTTCGTATACGTTTGCCGATCTTGCTGCGCCGCGTTGTAGCAGCCAGCCTCCAGATAGGAACGATACGAACCCTACAAGGGCAAATACGAGAAAACGTGACCCCTTCATGTGTGACCTCCACAACTTGGAACGCAGACCGTATTCACCCCTCACCCCGCTTCCGACGTCGAGTTCCACTCAAACGGTCTTTCACTATCTGCCACGCGGCGGCCTCAACCTCACCCGCCGACCCAGTGGCGTCGATATGCTCGATCCCGTCGCCTCTGGCTTCACCGAACGCGTGGGCTATGCGCGTCCTGACCCCGTCGTTGGCGCTCTCGATGCGGTCTGGTGCTGTTCCCTTCTCGGCGCTTCGCTCGGCAGCCACCTCGATCGGAGCGTCCAGCACCAGGGTTATGTCAGGTGTGAGACCGCCGGTGGCGAGCAGATTCGCGGTCATCACCGGCCCCCGGGGCAAATTGCGCCCGGCCACCTGATAGGCCACGGTAGAAAGGTCGTAGCGGTCGCTCAGTACTATCGAACCCCGCTCGAGGGCCGGCTGGATCACCCGCCTCACCAAGTCGGCGCGCGCTGCTAGCATGAGGAAGAGTTCGGCCTCGACAGTAGCATCGAGGGACGGATCCAACGCAGCCGACCGAGCCACCTCCGCGAGAGGAGTTCCACCGGGTTCACGCACTTCCAGCACATCGAGTCCTTCACCGCGCAGTCGGTCCGCAAGACGCCGTGCCAGCGTCGTCTTGCCAACCCCATCGAATCCTTCCACTACGATAAAGGCACCACCCATACGTGCTCGCTCGATTAGAGTTCAGGGGATTATGATTGAGCTCTCGGCGCCCTTCTTCATTCCTTCCAAAATGCCCTCGTTCACCCGCAACATGAGCTTGTCAAAATTGGCCTGGGCCGCTATGAGCTGCTGGTACTTGGGATGAGCTTGGATGCTCGACATCAGCCCCTCGTACTCGCTCCTGACCTCCTCTGGGGGTTCTTGCTGCTGCCTGACGTGTTCCTCGATCTTCGCGGCCAGCGTCTCCAGCCGCTGAGTCTGTGCCCTGATCTCGCTGATTCCGTCCAGCGCCTCTCGAGCAAGCTGGACCGACTTGTACTCGTCTGTCTGTCCGATTACGCGACCGAGTTCGATCGCCTTTTCTTCAATCACCTAGAACTCCTTGGTTGCAAGCAAGTATCGTGGCCGCCCGAATAGATCCGCTTCGACTCGGGCACCTATCCACCCGGATTGCCTTGCCAGATCCAGGGTCATATCGGCCCTGGTGGAATCTATCTCAACAGCCAGAAGGCCGCCGTCTGCCAGCAGGGCTCGGGACTGCTCCAGTAACTGAATCGTGTGTTTCATTCCGTCAGGATGGCTGACTAGCGCCTCCATTGGCTCATAGTCTCTCACTGCTGGATCGAGCAACGCATGTTCTCCCTCGGTGAGATACGGAGGGTTGGAGACCACGACGTCGAGCACCTCTTCGCACAGTGGCTCCAGCGCTGGCCCCAGCCGCAGGTCCACCGGCGGTTTCGGGGCCACACGACGGGCGTTTCCAGTTGCCACCTCGAGTGCGTCGGCGGATGAGTCGGTGGCTATCACGCGATCAAACCTACCCTCAACGGCGAGACTGAGCGCTATGCATCCGCTCCCCGTACCGACATCGGCTGCCGTTCCCCACCGCCCCTTGGGGTCCTTTCGCTCGGCTCCCCAGGCGAGCACGCGATCCACCAGACCTTCGGTCTCAGGCCGTGGGATCAATACTCGGCGATCGACTGAGACTTCGATGGTGCGGAAACCGGCCACGCCCAGTACATAGGGCAAGGGTTCACCGCGGACCCGGCGCTCCAAGGCAGCCCGAAACCGAGCGAGCACGGGTAACGGCGCATCCTCCCCACGTTGCAGCCACAGTTGACCCGGTTTCACACGCGCCAGCGTAGCCCATATCGCCATGGCCTCGCGGCGCGGGTCTGCAACTTTGACCCGCTCGAGCACCCGCGTTGCCTCGACCAGCACATCGCCAATGGTGGACCTGGGAGACATCAGTTATCGGACCGCTCGTCCCGGTACGCGACCTGCAGCCGATCAACTACTTCGTCCAGGTCTCCATCCAGAATCTCCTCGAGGCGATGCAGTGTGAGGTTGATTCTGTGGTCCGTTACTCGATTCTGGGGGAAGTTATAGGTGCGAATCTTGGCCGACCTATCGCCCGTGCCAACCATCGAGCGCCGCTCCAGCGCTCTCCCTGCCTCCTGCTCCGCAACCATTCTATCGAGCAACCTGGCACGTAGTACCTCCGTGGCCTTGACCTTGTTCTGCAACTGGGATTTCTGATCCTGACACTGGACCACGAGTCCGGTCGGCAAGTGGGTAATGCGGACGGCGCTGTCGGTCGTATTCACGCTCTGCCCTCCCGGACCTGAGGACCGGAACACGTCGATCTTGAGGTCTTTCTCATCGATCCGAACGTCTACTTCCTCCGCCTCCGGTAACACGGCTACAGTGGCCGCTGACGTATGAATCCGGCCCTGCGCCTCCGTGACTGGCACCCGCTGAACCCGGTGAACTCCAGATTCATGTCGCATGCGACCGTAGGCTTTGTCGCCGCGGATGGCGAATGCCACTTCCTTGATCCCGCCGACATTCCCTTCGGACAGCGATACCGGCTCGACCGTCCAGCCACACCGCTCGGCATATCGGTTGTACATGCGGTACAGATCCGCCGCAAACAAGGCTGCCTCGTCGCCCCCCGTGCCCGCCCTGATTTCCACAATCGTGTCTCGGTCGTCCAGTGGGTCCGGTGGAACCAGCAACTCATGTAGCTCGCTCTCCACCTCGGAGAGTTTCGGCTCTAACGCATCCAGATCCGCACGTGCGAGATCAACCAGTGCCTGATCGGAGTCATGCGACAGTTCACGCGCCTGTTCGATTTCGTCCCTGAGTTTTTCGAATTGACTGGCGGTTCGTTTGATACGCTCCAAACGCGCGTGCTCACGGCCCAGGGCCTTGAGCTTCACAGGGTCCTTGGCGGTAGCTGGATTGGCAAGCTCCCGCTCTATCTCGGCCGCGCGGTCAAGCGCGGCTTGGAGCCGCGCCTGCATAAGCTACTGCCCTGTTGTCTCGGTTTGCTGCGAGTAGCGCTGCCGGAAACGCTCCACTCGTCCGGCGGTGTCGACCAGCTTCTGTTTGCCGGTGAAGAAAGGATGGCAGTGAGAGCAGATCTCCACGTGGATCTCCGGAAGGGTGGAGCGGGTCTCGAACGTGTTACCGCACGCGCACTGCACGATCGCTCGCTTATAGTCTGGATGGATTCCCGCTTTCACCGTCAGTTCTCCGTTTCAATGTCCACGCCTCAAGAGCCGCGAAATATAAACGGGGTTCCAACTTACAGGCAAGATCGCGAGTCTCGACTCAATTGACATGCGACCAGTGGCTCGCTAATGTAGCCGGAATCTCTCAACTTCTCAGAAACGGGAGCCAATGTCGGTTAGCGACACCCTCCTCAAGGTCCCGCTCTTCGCCCACCTGGACGAGGAGGCAATCGGACGGATCAGCAAAGTCACTCGGCGGAAGACCTATCCAAAGAACAGCATCATAGTGTTCGAGAACGACCCTGGTGATTCGCTGTACATAGTAGACAAGGGTCAGGTCAAAGTGGTCCTCACGGGTGAGGATGGACGCGAAGTGATTCTCTCCGTACTGAGCGACGGTGACTTCTTCGGTGAAATGTCGCTCATAGACGACCTCCCTCGCTCCGCGAACGTCATCGCCATGGAGGACTCGACTTTGATCGTCCTCTACCGAGACGACTTTCGCCGCTGTCTCAGCGAGACTCCCAGCATCGCGCTCGGTCTGATGCAGTCCCTCTCACGCCGCTTGCGCAGCGCAGACGACAAGATCGGTGGGCTCGTTCTGCTCGACGTTCCCGGTCGGATTGCCAGGCTTCTGATCGAACTCGCCGACCAGGGAGACGGATCCGCCATCAGCAGAAAGATCACACATCATACGATCGCCCAAATGGTCGGATCGAGCCGCGAGACCGTGTCTCGGACCATTGGGAATCTCGCTGATAAGGGTATCATCCATGTAACGCGGAAGAGCATAGAGATTCGCGACCGTGCCGGACTCGAAGGTGCGGCCGGACTCAAGTGAGCCATGTCACCAGCTGCGGGTGACAGCTTTCCTTGTCTCAGATTCCCACATACCCATATGTTGTTGAGCATCGTGACCGCGACGAGCCAATGGCGTACCGAGTAGCCTTTTGGGGCACGAGGGGGTCGGTGCCAACCCCCGGGAGCCGGACCATCCGTTATGGTGGGAATACGCCGTGCGTGTCACTCGAGCTGGTCGACCACCCAGGCCACGGAATGGTAGTGCTCCCGGGGGTTGGCACCGACCCCCTCGTGCCCCAAAAGGCTACTCGGT
>JARRLJ010000059.1:0-12440 GCA_037387025.1 Gemmatimonadales bacterium | reverse complement strand
CCCGTACCCATACCCGAACTTCGGCAGCAGTTGGACGGATCTTGTCCGACGCAGTGCGTATCTGGCGGGTCAACTCCTCCGGATCGCGGCTGGCCAGCTCGCATACGGTTGCGATTCCAACGCGGTGGAGTTCCCTACCATGCACAGCGCCAATGCCCTTCAGCGTTATGAGACGGGCCATCGCCACCGCGGCGTGCGCCTGCTCAGGTGAAAGATGCGTCCGGCTCGCCAGAGGAATTGCCTCTGCTTCTACGAGATCAAACAGCGAGTGCACACCCGCCCCAGTCAAGTCCCGGACATCTTCTGGACTGATGCCAGGTAGCTCAATGAGCCGTGGCGTGACCGAGCTGATAAGGTATCGCTCCATACCACCGAGCACGGTGACCGCGAATACGAGAGCGACGGTTCCCGAGACAAATGTTCTGGTGCGAGCCAGTCTAAATGAACTCGAAATCGGCGCCGCGACACCAAGAACGCATAGCAGGTGGTACATCGACCATGCTTCGAGAGCGAATACCGGGAAGCCGAGAAAACCGAAAGGTGGCATCTCGAATAGCTTGAGCTGCTCGAGCCAGGGAACGGTATAGATCCACTTGCCTCGGGCCCAGAAGTTGTACGTCTCCCACAATAATCCAATTCCCAGTCCGCCCAGTAGCAGCCGGCCGATTCTGGTCCAGTCACCTTGCTCAACGTCGGCGATGAGCGACAATTTCGGATCCCGCCGATAAACGAGAGGGTCGGCGATGAGAAAAACGCCGCCCCAGATGAGTGGGAAGAAGAGAACGGGCTTTCCGAGAGCCATGCCGCACATGATCACTCCGAGTACCAGAGCCCACCCGAGATCCATGCGCCGCACGTGAATTCTCGGTCCCTCCGTTTTTCGCACCATTCCCAACGCCAGTAGTCCACGCTCGGCCAGCAGAATGGCGGGCACCACGGTAGCGAACGACAAGATGATGCCTGCCCATCGTTCTGGTAGGGAGTGCGGTAGAAACACATAGTACCAGTTGTTGAGGCGAAAGTTGGCGGCCTCGAAGACGAGCCATATGACCGGTGACCAAATGAACAGCGAAAAGGCACGCCTGTTCCACAGGGCCGAGGGGTACCCGCCCTTGCGAACGGCTACTGAGTCCAGCAAAACGAGAGTTGGATACCAAACGAGGACGTAGAACCAGGTAGGGACAGGATCTATCTGGAAGTACAGTAGGATCCATGCAGCTATGATTGCTGCTGCCGCGATCACGACCATCATGACGTGGAACGTTAGGCCAGGTTCGGAACCTAGCCAAGCCCTGGCGTCTTGATTCTCGGTGAAGACCTCGGTTGATTGCGCAGGTGTCAAACACAGCAGTTTCCTGCCAAGGATTGGTGAAACGCTACGGGCCCGTCATTGCCGTGGACGGCCTCGATCTCGAAGTGCAGAAGGGCGAGTGCTTCGGCATGCTAGGGCCCAACGGTGCTGGTAAGACGACCACAATCGAAATCATCCAAGGACTGATCGAACCCGATCAGGGCTCCGTGCGATTGCTCGATCTCAGTTGGGACGGCCACGAGCGGGAGCTGAGGCAGCGTATGGGAACGCAGCTTCAAGAGACCAAGCTTCCAGAGAGACTCACTGTTCGAGAGACGGTTACGCTTTTCCGCAGCTTCTATCACCGCGGTGCTTCGGTCGAGGAAGTACTCGAAAAGGTTCAGCTGCAGGAGAAGAGTGATTCCTGGGTGAGCAAGTTGTCAGGTGGTCAACGACAACGTCTGTCCGTGGCGTGTGCCCTGGTGTGCGAACCTGACATTCTGTTCCTCGACGAGCCAACCACGGGACTTGATCCACAGTCAAGGCGCCAGTTGTGGGACGTGGTATCGGCGTTCCGGGCCGGGGGCGGTACCGTCCTCCTGACCACTCACTACATGGAAGAAGCCGAGCGGCTGTGTGAACGGGTGGCGATTGTCGATCACGGCCGGATGATAGCACTTGGTTCACCTAGGGAACTCATCGCGTCGCTCGGTGCGGAAGATGTGGTTGAATTCGCTCTGGAGGACGGACGCCGACTAGACGACGCGACGCTCGAGGCGCTGCCAGGAGTCCATCAGGTGCACTATGACGACGGCAAAACGATTCTCACCGTTCACCGTGTGCACATGGCTGTACCCGCTCTAATGGCACTCTTGACTCGAAGTGGAGCGGAGTTGAGCGAGTTGCTGACGCATCACGCAACCCTGGAAGACGTATTTCTGTCGCTGACTGGGCGCCACCTGAGAGATGAATAAAGTCGGTGGAGGTCCGCTCGTGCAGCTCACGCTGTGGCGGCTGCGCGAGTTCCTGCGCGAGCCAGAGGCAATCTTCTGGGTGTTTGCGTTTCCGGTGATCTTGGCACTGGCCTTGGGGATTGCCTTCAAGAGCCGGGGTCCCGGGATGGTGTTGATAGCCGTCGAAGAAGGGGTCGGCGATCAGCAAGTGATGCGATCACTCGATTCGGCCACCGGTGTCGATGCTTCACTCATGACGCCGACCGAGGCCCACGAGCGGTTGCGAAGCGGGAACGTGGCTCTGGTGGTGCGGCCGGGAGATCCTGTTGTGTTCCTCTATGACTCGACCAGATCCGAGAGCAATGTGGCTCGACTCGTGGTGTCGGATGCGATCCAGGAAGCCGGCGGCCGACACGACGTCATGACCATTGCCAGGGAGCCGGTCACGGAACCCGGCAGCAGGTACATTGATTTCCTGATACCGGGACTCATCGGCATGAACATCATGGGCACCGGTCTCTGGGGAGTTGGGTTCGGGATAGTCCGCCAAAGGACGCACAAGCTGGTCAAGCGGTTGCTGGCGTCACCGGCGCGCAAGGGCCAGTACATGTTATCGCATATCCTCGCGCGGCTCGTATTTCTCTTACTCGAGGTTGGCGTCGTTTTGGCGTTTGGATACTTCGTGTTTGGTGTGCCTATCAGAGGTTCGTTGTTTGCGGTGGCATTTGTAGGGGTGGTGGGGGCCATGTGCTTCGCAGGGATGGGGTTGTTGGTAGCGAGTCGCGCCAAGACCATAGAAGGGGTGTCGGGTCTGATGAACCTGGTGATGGTGCCCATGTGGATATTCTCGGGGATATTTTTCGCGTATTCCAACTTCCCCGAAGTACTTCACCCATTCATCCTGGCATTGCCGCTCACGGCCCTCAACGACGCGCTGAGGGCTGTGATTCTGGATGGTGCAGCGTTGACTGCGGTGAGCGGTCTCCTGGCCATCGTCGCAGCGTGGGGCCTTGGTTGTTTCGGGGTTGCGGTCAAAATCTTTCGCTGGGAGTAGGGGGTATTGGATGGCGCAGAAACTGAGTTCAAGAGCGCAGCGCAAACTCGACGCACTCGAAGAAGCGCGCCGCAAGGTGGATCGTATACACTCGCTGGTGGAGTTGGCAGCGTCCCAGCCGTCCACGGCGGAAATGTACTTGGGACAAATCCGCCGGACCGCTGCTGATGTGGGCCGCGTGTTCATGAACAACGGCTACGGTCCTCTGGCAGATGCCACCAACCAGATGTCGCTGGCCACAAAAAGGGGAGGGCAGGTCCAGACAAAGGTCCGCTCCTTGAGAGAACTGGTTGCGTCAGTCAAAGCAGGAATGGAGCGAGCTGAAAAAGCGGTCTACGATGAGGAAAAGAAACCATTGGCAGACTGAAGCTGCTGCAGGTCTTGCACCGCCTGCTCGACCACCGCTCCGTGGGTGAGGGGGAGAGCGTGACCCGCTCCCTGCACCATGCGGAGCTCGGCGCGGCGTAGTCCCCCTGCCAACTCACGAGCAACGCTCGGTTCGAACAACGAATCATCAGTGCCGTGCAGCACTATGGTCGGTACCGCAACCTCACCCAGCCGTTCCCTGACATCGAACTCCGCAAGCGCCAATCGATAGGACCTCATGGCGCGCCAATCTGTGTTGCGCCAGCCGGCCAAATCGAGCTCCAGGTCGGTTCGAACTCCGGCTGCCTGAAAGTCGACCTGTTCACTGTCGAGCGAACCACCACAGATCACGCGCTTGACGGTTTTGGTTACAGCGGGTCGGTTCCACCATCGCATCAGTAGTCTGAGACCGACGCGCAGCTCTAGATCCTGGACCCGAAACAGCCTTAGCCCTACCCGATCCAGCACGGGGCCAGCGGTCGTCGCTATCAACAGTAGGCCGTCCACCCGCGCAATCCCGGAGCAGCTGTGGCGCAGCAACCAGCTCAGGGCCAGCATCCCGCCAAAGCTGTGTGCAACCACAATCCTCCGCTCCTTGTCCCAGTCAGCCGAGCCGTCTAGGATCTCGTCCAATAGATCGGCGTACACTTCCATTCCTCTAACCATGATCTCCCGGCTCGATCCGTTGTCCCCGAATTGAAGCCGGTTGAAATCCGGCGCCACGATCGGTAGCCCGAGAGCGGGGAAGATCGTGTGGTTGAGAGACATCCCGGGTAACAGGAGCACTGTGCAGGGATCTCGAGCCAGGTTTCCAGTCGCGCTTTCCATGTCGGCCGGCCCTCCCGCCGTCTGTAGCAATTGGCGAAGCTGGTCGTTGAAACCTAATCCCGGTGGCTCACGTACGTTAACAGCGTTAGGTTAACGTCGTTAGATTAACAGTGTTAAGTGAAGTCAGCCGTCTGGGGTGGGGAGTCCGCGGCGCCTAACCGGGTCTGTTAAACCATTGATGGAAAATAAGTTATGACTACGGCAGCGGCGAATCACGAGGAAGGGCAAAAAGCCGCCCAGGCTGAAGCTGCGATTCTGGACGCTGCTCGGGACCTGCTGGCGGCGGGGGGTGTGGACGGTCTCTCCATGCGCCATGTGGCGGAGCAGGTTGGGATAAGTGCCACCGCCATTTACCACTATTTCGAGGGCAAGCAGGATCTGGTCAATAGGGTCGTGATCCACGCGTTTCAGAGATTCGGTGCATATCTCACGACCGCAATGGAATCTCACCCGGAAGGATCCGTAGAACGTATTTCGGCCTTGGGAGAAGCCTACCTCACGTTCGCGTTGGAGAACCAGGCCTACTTCCGCGTTCTATTCAGCATGCAGCCAAAGGACCCGGCCGTATTCGAAGAGGTACCGGAAGGTGGTGGCTACCATCTGTTGCGCAGGGCTGTTGCGGACGCGATCGAGGTTGGATCAATCCGGGCCGATACGGAGACGGGGCCCGCCGAGGCGGGCACGGTCACGCACGCCGATTTAGTGTCGATGTATCTCTGGAGCACGGCTCACGGACTGGTGACTCTAGCTCTGTGCGGGGCCTCCAGTCGTTGTGAGTGTGGGGGATTGCCATCTGTAATCGATTTGTATCGCTCTTTCATACCGTTCATTGCTGGTGGGATTGCAGCGCAGCGCGGAGGGCAGGAAGAGCCGGATAAATGAGGGGATCAATCGTGAGGTACAGGACGATGAAGAGTGCAGCGTTCGGGCTGGTCGCGGGAGCTGTATTCCTGGCGGCCGCAGCGCCGTCGAGCGCTCAGTCACGAGCCGAAGAACCGCAGGTGTATTCACTTGCGCGGGCACTGCGTGTGGCGCTGGTGCAAAGCCAGACGCTGAAAGACACCGAAATGGATCTCGAGAGGGCGCGCCAACAGGTTAAGGAAGCTTGGAGTAACGTGTTGCCGGATATTCGGGGCAGCGCCACGTACACGCGGAACGTACTACGGCAACAGATCTTCCTTCCCGCGCAATTCTTCGATCCCGGCGCGGGTCCGGGAGAGCTCCGAGCAGTCCAGATTGGCAGCGACAACTCATGGCAAGCGTCACTAACAGCCAGCCAGCCGCTCTTCGAATACACCGCGTTTGTCGGGTTGGGAGCTGCGTCGAAATTCGAGGCTTTGCAGGTCGAGAGAGTGAGAGGAAGCGCTCAACAGGTGGTTACCTCTGTGCGGATATCGTACTTCAACGTCCTGCTGGCTCAGGAGAACGTGAGGTTGATTCAAGGGAGCAGCGATCGTGTGAGCCAAACATTGGAAGAGACTCGCGCCATGAACCGAGCCGGAACCGCGAGCGCGTACGACGTCTTGCGTCTCGAAGTGCAACTCTCGAACCTGGTTCCGAATCTGAGACGAGCGGAGTTCGATCTGGAGGCCAGTCGTAGAGCGCTACTGGTCGAGATGGGTCTCGATCCTGAAGACGAAGTGATCCTGGAGGGCCGGCTCAACGAGGTCGATCTGGGTGATCTGAGCAGAAACTCTCCGGAGAACGCGGCGTTGCTCGCGGTGTCGGGAGTCGGCGCGCCCGCCGACGTCAACTTCGATGAGGTGGCCCGGCAGGCGCTACAGCGGCGCAGCGACGTTAGGCAGCTCCGATCGAACATCCTCCTGGAGGAGGCTAACCTGCAGGCGCAGAAGGCAGAGTACTACCCCAAGCTGAGTTTAGTTGGCAACTACAGCATCAGTGCTCAGCAGGACGGCTCCCCAGTCTTTTTCGGTGAGAGCAGTAATCAACGGACGACGCTAGGGACTGCCGGATTGATGGTCGAACTCCCCATATTCGTCGGCTTCTCCCGGAACGCTCGGGTGCAACAGGTGAGAGCGAACATACGACAAAACGAATACCGCCTGGAGCGGACCGAGTTACAGGCCGTGAACGAACTGCGGTCGATGATGGACAACGTGAATGAAGCCAGGACGCGAGCTGCGAGTCAGAAACAGGCGGTAGCTCAGGCGAGACGGGGCTTCGAGATCGCCTCCGCCCAATACAGTGCAGGGATCGGAACGCGGTTGGAGACCACCGAAGCCGAACTGGCTCTGACCCAGTCTGAATTCAACTACGCGCAGGCTGTATATGACTATCTGGTAGCGCGCGCGAGCCTCGAGCTTTCAGCGGGACTGGTACCCGAAGAGGCAGGTTCGTTCGCGACCCAGACCGATAGGTAACGAACATGAAATACAGAATGAGACGGCAATGGTTGGGTTTGGCCACCGCGACGCTGCTGCTGTCGGTAACCGGCTGTTCGTCGGGCGACCCGATAGCCAAGTTGGAAGACGATTTCCTGTCGGCTCAGGTCGAGGAGGCCCGAGCTGCTGCTCAATTGGCCCGGGAGGAGTGGCTTCGCCAACGGCAGCTGTGGGAGGAGGACAGTGTCGGCACGGAACTGGTCTATCTGCAGCGCAAGTACCAGGCAGAGATAGCGGCAGCGCGGTTGAGCCAGCTCGAGTCACGGCTCGCCCGCACGGTCATTCGTTCTCCGGTCGCTGGCATATTCGACGATAATTACCTGGAGGCTGGCGAAATGGCGTCGCCTGGTCAGGCGGTCGCACGGGTGGTTTCTACGAACAGGATGAAGGTCATTGCTGGAGTGCCGGAACGGTACGCGCCATCCGTTCAACGAGGAGACAGCGCCGTGGTGACGTTTGACATATTCCTGGGCCGGGAATATGTGGGACGAGTCAACTTCGTTGGAGCCAGCGTAGATAAGTCGAGCCGCACTTTCCCGATTGAGATCTTGCTGGACAATCCCGAAGGCATGATCAAGCCAGCAATGGTAGCAAATGTTCGGGTGGAACGGGAGCAACTGGAGAACACGATATCCATACCGCAACAGGTCGTGCTGCGGTCGGCGGACGGCTACAAGGTATTTGTTGTAGAGAACGAAGAGGGAGTCGATGTTGCCAAAGCGAGAAGTGTGACACTCGGTCCCGCATCCAGCAACACCGTAGTGATCGAGCAAGGCCTAAATGTCGGGGATCTCTTGATAACGCTGGGCCAACAACTGGTGGACGAGGGCAGTCGTGTTCGCGTTGTCAACAGAGACGAGTTGAGCAGCAACGAAGGGATGGATTGAGATGGCGAAGTCGACTGGTCACGGAGTCTTCAAAGAATTCAAACTGACGTCGCTGGCGGTTGACAATCCGACCAGTGTGCTGGTCTTGACGTTGATTATCATATTTGCCGGGCTCGGTGCCTACGTGGCGATCCCGCGTGAG
Organism: Gemmatimonadales bacterium; assembly: GCA_037387025.1. Taxonomy (GTDB): domain Bacteria; phylum Gemmatimonadota; class Gemmatimonadetes; order Gemmatimonadales; family GWC2-71-9. The sequence goes on along the minus strand of JARRLJ010000059.1, from coordinate 4,517 downwards.
TCGACGCCCGAGATCACAGTCCCCAACATCATCGTTACTACCATCTACGCTGGTGTAGCGCCAAAGGACATCGAGACTCTGATCACACGGCCGATAGAGGACGAGCTCAACGCGATCGCCGACGTCAAGACCATCACGTCCTCTTCGATTGAGGGTTATTCTAGCATCAACATCGAGTTTAACGCCGGCGTGGATATGGACAAGGCACGCCAAGAGGTGCGTGAGAAGGTCGATATCGCTCGGCCGGAGCTTCCGGATGCGGCGGAGGAGCCGCAGATCTTCGAGATAAACCTCTCCGAGTTCCCAATCATGCAGGTCAATATTTCTGGGGACTACGATCTGGTGCGTCTGAGAGATGCGGCGGAGGATCTGCAGGATCGACTGGAGCAGATCCCCAGCGTGCTCGAAGTAACGCTCGCTGGAGGATTGGAACGTGAAGTCAAAGTCGACGTGGACCTGGCAAAACTAAAATACTACGACCTCGCGTTCGAAGACGTAATCAACGCTATCCGGGATGAAAACGTCACAATTCCGGGCGGGGCAATCGACGTGGGCGATGTGAAGTACCTGGTGCGCGTGCCCGGTGAGTTCGAGACGACTGCACCGATCGAAGGCATCGTGGTGGCTACCAGAGGCCGTAACCCAATCTACGTACGCGACGTCGCCAACGTGGACTTCGGGTTCAAAGAACGGGACAGTTTTGCGCGTCTCGATCTAACCCCGGTGGTTACTCTGGGCATATCGAAGCGTAGTGGTGAGAACATCATCGAGACCTCTGAGGCGGTGAGTGCCGTCATCGATGATATGCAGTCTGACTTGCCACCCGGAACGGTCGTGAAGATCACTTCAGACCAATCCGAGGATATCCGCCTCATGGTAAGCAGTCTCGAGAACAACATCATATCAGGGTTGATCCTGGTAGTGGGTGTGCTGCTGTTCTTTTTGGGGGTTCGAACGGCATCGTTTGTGGGTGTCGCCATACCACTATCGATGTTGATGTCGTTCAGCATAATGCAGTTGATCGGGTTCAGCTTGAACATGGTCGTACTCTTCAGCCTGATACTCGCGCTGGGGATGCTGGTGGATAACGGTATCGTTGTGGTCGAAAACATCTATCGCTTCCGTGAGAGGGGATATGATCGGGTTGCAGCTGCAAAGCTGGGAACGGGTGAAGTCGCGATCCCCATCGTAGCATCAACTGCTACGACGCTGGCGGCGTTCGCTCCGATGGCATTCTGGCCGGGCATCATCGGAGAGTTCATGAGCTACCTCCCCATCACGTTGATCATCACGCTCAGTTCTTCCCTTTTTGTAGCGTTAGTGATCAACCCCGTGCTCTGCTCGTTAATGCTCAATACCGAGGATGCGCCTCCGAACCCGCTGCCACCGGCCACGAAGAAAGTATTGATCGGCGCAGGGGGTTTGGTGGTCCTGATCGGCCTGGCCACGCACTGGCTGCCCACTGTGCTGATGGTGCTCACGGCAGTGTTGGCGCGGGTGGTTTATCGTCGCGTATTGCATCCGAGCGGTCACTGGCTCATGACGCAGGGACTGCCGAAGATGATCCGGGCGTACGAGCGGCAGCTAGACTGGGCGCTCGACCATCGAATCAAGATGGTGAGCGGTGTGTCGGCCAGCCTCGTGCTTGCGGTGATTGCATTCGGCGTACTCAACGCAGGAGTCGAGTTGTTCCCGGAGGATATCCCACCATCGGTAGCCTTCGTGCAAGTTGAGGCTCCACTTGGCACACGGGTGGAGCAGACTGATCATATCGTCGATCGCATCGAAAAGACGGTAGGTAGCACCGTTGAGACTAACGACCTCGAATCAACCGTGGCAACGGTGGGCCAGAGTTCCACGGGAGGGTTTGGCGGTGGTGGTCGCGGAACGCACCTGGGCACAGTGGCAATCAATTTCGTGGATTATGAAGACCGTATCGGGAGCGCGTCGGATGAGATCGAAAGCGTCAGGGAAGATCTCGAGAGAGGCGTTGCCGGAGCCAAAATCGACGTTGACTTGATCGAGATGGGACCCCCGACGGGCCTTCCTGTAACTATCGAGATTTCAGGGCAAGACCCGGACCTGCTCAAGCAACTGGGTGATCAGGCCGTAACGATGCTGGAGCGGTCGCCGGTGTACTCCAAGCTCGACGGACTGGAGAGTGACATGGCCGACGGCCGGCCGGAACTGGTCGTCGACGTTGATCGAGAGAGAGCAGCCCTTTACGGCCTCAATACACGAGACATTGGGTTCACCGTACGAAGCGCCGTCAATGGCACGGAAGCGTCCAAGTTTCGGGACGGCAAGGACGAATACGACATCACCGTGCGGCTGGCTGAGGAATACCGCGCAGATTTGAGCTCAATCGGCGATTTGACGATCGTAGCCGACGGACAGCAGGTCCCGTTGTCATCGGTCGCCACTTGGCGCGTCAGCGAAGGCTTTGGAGGAATCAACCGGAAGGACCTCGAAAAGGTAGTGACGGTCGCATCGGACGTGCGGCAAGGGTACAACCAGATTGCAGTGCTCGAGGAGGTCAAGGGAGTATTGGCGAACTTTGAGGCCTCGCTGCCGAGCGGATATCGATTGAGCTATGCCGGGCAGATGCAAGACCAGCAGGAGTCGCAGGCGTTCCTGACCGGTGCGTTCATCACTGCGGTGTTCCTCATCGGATTCATCTTGGTAACCCAGTTCGATTCTGTGACCAAGCCGCTCATCATCATGAGCTCGGTTCTGTTGTCAACCATCGGTGTGCTCATAGGCTTGATCATGTTCCGGATGCCGTTCGGTATCATCATGACAGGTGTCGGCGTAATCAGCTTGGCCGGCGTCGTCGTGAACAACGCCATCGTGCTGATCGACTACATCGATACGTTGAGGCAACGGGACGGATTGAATCGGCGTGAGGCATTGATACGAGGAGGCAAGACCAGGTTCCGGCCGGTAATACTGACAGCCGTCACGACTGTGCTCGGGCTGGTACCGCTCGCAATAGGGCTCAACTTCGACTTCTTCGGACTGTATACCAGTCTGAATCCCGACCCGTATTGGGGCGGTGAGCAAGCTGCCTGGTGGGGTCCCATGGCAATCGCCGTGATCGCCGGTCTCACGTTTGCCACTTTCCTGACGCTGATGATCGTTCCAGTGCTGTACTCTCTACTGGACGATCTCGACGATTTCCTGGCCCGGCATTTTCGGTCGAAGCGTCGCGCTGATGAGGATGACGAACGCTCAGTCGAGAGAGAGCTCGAGGAGTCTCTCACAGGCGAACACCGCCTACCCGAGCCAGCCTCCATATAACTCGGGACGGCGGTCGCGCCAGAAGAGCGTGCGAGCGGGGGAAGAGGCACACTCGGACAGATCGATGTCCACCAGGACCAGGTCTTCGGTGAGCCGCTTTCCCCGCTGGATTACCTGTCCTTCGGGGTTAACGACGAAAGATTCACCGGCAAACGTCAGACGCTGTTCTTCGCCAACTCTGTTGCACAGAGCTGCGAAGTAACCGTTCTGGAAGGCGGCGGTACGAACCTCCGCTTCGTACAGGCCTGCCGGCCACTCGTCCAATGCTCCAGCCTGAGGTATGATCACCAATTCGGCTCCGCCTACACCGAGGGCGCGCATGTATTCCGGATAATGGCGGTCGTAACAAATCGCAACTCCAATGGATCCCGCCTTCGTCCTGTAAACCGGCGCACCACGGTCACCCGGATCGTAGTAAGCTTGCTCATGGAAACACGAGTAATCGGTGATGTGGACCATCCGTGTCACTCCAAGCAATGATCCATCCGCGTCGAAGACGGGTGACGAATCGAAATAGCGGCCGGACCCATCGGTCTCATACATGTTGAACGCAGTCACCAAAGAGAGCTCGGCCGCCATGCGCGATATAATCTCGCTGGTTGGTCCAGGAACGGTTTCGGCGATGTCGCGGGCACCGGTGTCTCGCTCATGTTGTGGGAAGAAGCGGTCAACGGCCAATTCGGGAAAAGCTACGACATCCGCACCGCCCTCTTTGGCTCTCTCCATTGCTGCTAGGGAGCGATGCAGATTGACGTCACGGTCAGGGCCGGCGGTTTGTTGCACCAACGCTAGCTTCATCTGTCTTCTTTCTCGTGCAGTGATCTGACGGATCAGTCGAGTTGCGTCACCAAATCTATCAGCTGCTTGACGGTGCTGCTCACGTCGTATTGGCAAATCCAAAACTCGCCTTCATTGCAATACGTAACGATTTGTTCAGGCATTTTGTTGGAATCTTTTCCATACTGATCAACTCCAGAATCTTTGGATGCGGATCTTCACAATTTATATTGGGGAATATAAATTGATTTTTTAATTGAAGTACTGTTGCTACGCTTTCAATCGAACCAGATGCTGATAAACAATGACCAACCATGGATTTTAAAGAATTTATATATGGAAACTCTTTCCCGCTTCTATCCAGTGCTTTCGTCCAATTTTCAATTTCCACAGGATCTTTTAATGTGGCTGTTAAATGTCCATTGATGGTGTCTATCATT
>JARRLJ010000058.1:0-7279 GCA_037387025.1 Gemmatimonadales bacterium | reverse complement strand
CCTGTGCCGTATGGGCTAGATGACTTGGACTGGAACTCGTCGAGGATCGAGAAGCAAAGCGTCGAGTCCCCGAAAAACCAAGACCGTGATGGAAGCAACGAAAGAAGAGAACCTGCTGGTTGGAGTCGGAGGTTTACAGGGCAATGTCATACGGATCGGTCCGTCGATGCTTGTAACCGAATTCGAAGTGCAGGTTGCACTCGAGCGCTTGACCCGCGCACTTCGACCGGTTGACGAAGGCGGATAGGCTATATGATCGGAGGTCTCCCCTGGCCGGCCTGGCTCCTGCTGATTGCTGCCGTAGGACCAGGATTATTCTTGGTCACGACGCACTACATAAAACGTCGCAGCTCATCGAGGGATGAATAGCATGACATCCACCGCGATAGTGAGTGTTCTGGTGGCGTATGGTGTAGTGCTACTCGCCATCGGGTTCTGGGGTAGTCGAGGCTCCGCAAGCGTAGCCGGGTACTATGTCGCCGGGAAGAGACTTCCTTCGTGGGTAATCGCGTTCAGCTCCAATGCCACGGGCGAGAGTGCGTGGCTACTACTTGGACTGACCGGTATGGGTTACATGATTGGAGTCCACGCCCTGTGGATCGTGCTAGGCGAGGTAACCGGCGTTGCTCTCGCCTGGGTTTTTGTCGGACCTCGATTCAAAGAATACACCGATCGATATGACTCGATCACGGTGCCGGATTACTTGGAGACGAGATTCAAAGACAGCGGACACGCGCTCCGTCTGGTTAGCGTCGTGATCATACTCAGCATGGTAACTGCTTATACGGCCGCCCAACTCACAGCATCCGGCAAGGCATTTGGGTCTTTTCTGGGGACGAGCTACGAAACCGGTGTTCTAATTGGAGTCGTATTCATCCTGTTCTACACGATCGTAGGTGGGTTCAAAGCGGTCGCCTACAACGACCTCCTTCACGGCGTTCTCATGTTCAGCGGCCTCCTGCTACTGCCGATTGTTGGTATCATCGCGGTCGGCGGTTGGGGCTCACTGACGTCACAGCTCCATGACATCGATCCGAACCTGTTGCGACCAATGGGAGAGATGGGCTGGTCCGTATCGGGCATCGCAAGCGCGGTAGGCTTTGTCGGGATAGGGTTGGCGTTTCTTGGTGCGCCCCAACTACTCACACGATTCATCTCTGCCGGGAGTCAAAAGGAGATCGTACGTGGCAGCGTGATCGCGGTTGTCTGCATCATCGTGTTCGATATCGGGGCGGTGTTTACCGGAATGGCGGGTCGGGTACTGTTCGAGGGGCTGGCAGACGCCGAGACAATCATGCCCAAGATGAGCGCCGAGCTCTTTCCGCACGTGTTCACGGGGATTTTTCTGGTGGTCGTGCTGGCAGCAATCCTATCGACGGTTGACTCGCTGTTGATCCTGGCATCCTCAGCAGTGGTACGAGATGTGGTACAGAAGGTACTCAATCCAAACCTCGACGAACGACAACTGTCCTTGCTAGGCAGACTAACTACAGCGGTCATTGGCGTAGGTGCGTTGGCATTAGCTCTCCCGGAAGTCAGGGTTGTCTTTTGGTTCGTTCTGTTTGCGTGGTCAGGGATCGCGTCAGCCTTCGCACCCGTGGTTTTGTGCTCGCTGTTTTGGAGCGGAACCACCAGAGCAGGTGCCGTAGCAGGAATGATCGCAGGTTTCGTGACGACCGTGCTCTGGGTGCTTCTGCTCAGGGACCGGTTTTACGACCTGTATGAGATGATACCCGGATTCGTGGCTGGATTCGCAGTGACAATAGCTGTCAGTCTGCGAACACCATCGCCCGAGGGCGCTGCAGAAGAGCTACGGGCTGTGCGGCGCGCAATTGAATGAGGGGAAGCCGGCGGCTGGCGGGCAGGCCACAGCGCCAGCTCCCAGGGTATGTTTGCTACGCTATCTGCACGTCAGGCAAGTGACTCATTGCTTCTTCCACTCGCTCGGCGGGATAGGCATAGTCTCTCAACTCACCGTGCAGGTAAGCGTCGTAGGCCGTCAGATCGAAATGTCCGTGTCCTGAGAGGTTGAACGCGATGACCTTCTCTTCACCCGCTTCCTTACAGGCTATAGCTTCATCGATCGCTAGGCGCACCGCGTGAGCCGACTCCGGCGCCGGAATGATGCCTTCGGCTTGTGAAAAGCGCACCGCTCCCTCGAACACGGAGAGCTGCGGGAGTGCCCGGGCCTCTATGTCCCCATGCGCAACCAGCGCGCTCACTGAGGGTGCCATGCCGTGGTATCTTAGGCCGCCGGCGTGAATTCCAGGAGGCACGAATGTGTGGCCCAAGGTGTGCATCTTGACGATCGGAGCCGTAGCAGCTGAATCTCCAAAGTCGAATGTGTAAACGCCCTTGGTGAGGGTCGGACAGGAATCGGGCTCGACTGCGATAACGCGGGTTTGCCTACCCTCTGTGAAGTTCCGATGCAGGAATGGAAAGGCGAACCCTCCAAAGTTGGATCCCCCTCCGGCACAGCCGATCACGATATCCGGGTACTCGCCAGCTTGCTCCATCTGTTCCAGCGACTCGAGGCCGATCACCGTCTGGTGCATCAACACATGTCCCAGCACCGAACCGAGGCTGTACTTCTTCTCACCAGACGAAGTGGCAGCCACCTCGACTGCTTCTGAGATGGCAATCCCCAATGAACCGGGCGATTCCGGATCTTCCGCGAGCACCGTCTTCCCAAACTCCGTCCGGCTCGTGGGACTAGCATAGACCTGTGCCCCGAAGTTCTCCATTATGATTCGCCTATACGGCTTCTGTTGGTAAGAGACGTTCACCATGTAGACTTCGAGGTCGATCCCAAAGAAGTGGCATGCCATCGCCAAAGCCGATCCCCATTGGCCGGCACCGGTCTCTGTGGTGAGTGCTTTGGTGCCTGCCTCCTTGTTGTAATACGCTTGTGCCACGGCGGTGTTGGGTTTGTGCGAACCGACGGGACTGACTCCTTCGTACTTGTAGTAGATGTGAGCGGGCGTGTCCAATGCCTGTTCCAATCGCAAGGCCCTGTACATTGGCGTGGGTCGCCACAGGCGATAGATGTTGCGGACCGGCTCAGGAATCTCCACCCACCTTTCGGCGCTCACTTCCTGTCCGATAAGGCTCATCGGAAAAAGGACGGAAAGAAAATCGGGTGTAACCGGTTCCTTGGTGCCAGGATGGAGCACAGGTTGCGGCGGGACCGGCATATCGGCGTTGATGTTGTACCATGCCTTTGGCAGCCGGTCTTCTTCCAATATGAACTTGTGCTTGCTGCTCATGACGGAACTCCTGTCGAGAATAGCCCTGAGTCAGTCCGAATCCGATCATGAAACACCATGTTAGGTGCTTCCGCAAGACCACGATGCAGTTCCCTGACGGCGGTGACGGAACACCATTCCGACCGCACGGAGTTTGGTTAACTTAGCTCACTGGATGTTTCGCCCAATTGAAACGGTGAATGGTTAGAGTACATATGCCGATAGCTAACTTGCGATACTCATTTCTGCTGCTTCTCCTGATCGGAGCTGCATCAAGGTCCGTCTCTGCTCAGGGGAGTGTGCCGACACCCGAGTCAGTGCTTGGCTTCGAGGTCGGAGCCGATTTTCACTTGGCTTCGTACGACCAGTCATTGGAGTACTTCCGAAGGCTGTCTGACGCGAGTGATAGGGTGCAATTGGTCGAAGTCGGCCGGACTTCGGAGGACCTCCCCTGGTACGTGGCGCTGGTGTCTTCGGCCGAGAACCTTCGCGACTTGGAGCGCTACAAGGAGATCTCACAGCGATTGGCCCATCCGGCCGGACTAGGCGAAGCGGAGGCGAGGAGCCTCGCTGCGGAGGGTAAAGCAATCGTCCATATCGATGGTGGGCTTCATGCGACAGAGGTAGCCCACGGGCAGCACGCTATCCAGCTTGCATACGATGTCGTCACCGGCGACGAAGATCCAGAGATAAAGGCTATACTCGATAACGTCATCCTGCTGCTGTGGTTCTCCATCAACCCCGACGGCCAAAACATGGTGGTGGAGTGGTATAACGCAAACCTCGGCACACCCTATGAAGTCGCCGCCATGCCGCGCCTATACCAGAAGTACATTGGCCACGACAACAATCGCGACGGCTACATGATCAACATGATTGAGTCGCGAGTCATAACACGAGTGCTCCGTGAGTGGGAGCCGCAGATTCTCTACAACCACCATCAAACGGCCCCATTCCCGGCGCGAATTTGGATTCCACCTTTTGCCGAGCCGGTATCGGAGCACGTGCATCCGCTGATGTGGCGTACGGTCAACTTGATTGGCATGGCGATGGCCCAAGCATTGGAGGAACGTGGCCAGACAGGTGCAATGCATATGGGGACCGGGTTCGATGATTGGTACCCTGGCTTCATGGACCACGCCAACAGTTTCCATAATGTGGCTTCACTACTCACTGAAACCGGCCTATACCGGTATGCGACTCCGCACTTCTACACAGTGAGTGATTTTCCGGCGAGGGCGCGGGATCTTCGGCCGCAATCTCTGTATTCCAGCCCGTGGACAGGTGGGTGGTGGCGTCTGAAGGATGCCGTCGACTACATGTTGACAGCGTCGCTCTCAGTGCTGGACGTTGCAGCTAAGTACAAGAACGACCTGTTATACAATCGCTACCAGGCAGGTCGCGACGTGATTAACGCATATACAAATGGTCCCCCTTACGCTTACTTCCTCCCCCAGAGTCAGCACGATCCAGTCGCAGCAGTGGAGTTGCTTCGCCGACTGGCATTCAATGGAATTGAAGTCTACCAACTAGAGAGCAGCATTCAGCATGGAGGCCAGACGTACGCAGCCGGCACGTGGGTCATACCGATGAACCAGCCGTTCGGTAATTTCGTGCGGCAACTCATGGAAGTGCAGGAGTATCCAGACCTTAGAGAGTATCCTGAGGGACCACCGGAGCAGCCCTACGACATTGCCGGATGGACCCTACCATACCAAATGGACGTACGTGTGATCGAGGTCGCGGTTCCACTGAACGACCAGGTGCGCGAGGCAATGGTGCCGGTTAGAGGTGAGGCCGTTGCGTGGAACGCGAACGCTGGCGATGTCGCGCCGTTCGACACGCCGCCGGGCGTCGGCTTCAACAGCAATCCCGTAGCCGCCGGAATCGTACCGCCTGAGGGGAGAGCAACAGGTAGCGGATCCGCCCTGATAGTCGATGTTGCACAGAACAACTCTTTCCGTGCCATCAACCGTGCGTGGCGAGAAGGCGGTCAGGTTCGATTCCGTCCTGGTACGCCGGGACAGGACGGGCAAGGAGGGAGTACTGGAAAGTGGGTGATTTCCAATGTCGGTCAATCGGCGGTGAATGCGATGGTGAGGGACTATGCGCTACAGGCGGAGCGCGGGAGTGTTTCGGGAAACCTGGTTAGGCAGCCACGAATCGGATTGTTCCGTCCGTGGCGTGCGAGCATAGACGAAGGATGGACTCGTTGGTTGTTCGAAATGTACGGTTTCGAGTTTGTCAGCATCTACGACCACGACATGATAGCTGGGGATCTCCGGAGCCGCTTCGACGTCATTGTCATCGCTGACATGTCGGGCTCGCAGATAAAAGACGGGTTCGCCAAGGGATCGGTGCCACCTCGCTATGCCGGCGGTATTGGCAACGAAGGGGTGCGTAATCTGGATGAGTTCGTGAGAGCGGGAGGCACATTGGTTACTTGGAACGCCAGCAGCCGATTCGCGATCGACGAGCTGTATCTGCCTGTGCAAAATGTGGTGGCGGACCTTGACCGACAGGAATTCTTCATGGCGGGGTCTATTATGTCGATGGTGGTTGATCCCTCACATCCTGTCATGTCCGGCGTACCAAGCCGGGGGAAGATCTTCGTGAGCCGGAGTCCGGTGTTTACCGTGGAGGAAGAGTTTCAAGGTTCGGTGATGGCAAAGTACGACGAGGCGGGTAGTCCATTGCTGTCGGGTTACCTCCTGGGCGAAGAGCATCTGCAGGGATACGCCAGTGCAATCGATGCACGCCATGGTGACGGCCATGTCATTTTGTTGGGAATGAAGCCACAGTGGAGAGGCCAGCCGTTCGGGAACTTCCGCATACTGTTCAGCGCAGCACTGTATTCGGCTGCGGTTGCAGCGTCCACTCCCGAGAGCCCCGACTTCTGGACGGCTCCCGTGGAGGAGGAAACAGAAGAAGAGGGACGCAGCTCCAGGCGGTAGATCAGTCTTCGGGGTGTGGAGCGAGATCTGAACATTGCCGGCGCTGACCGCTGCGCCGGCTCGCCCACCCTCACTCCTGTCTCAAGGCTACCATCGGATCCACCCTGCCGGCCCGGATTGCCGGCGCTACAGAGGCAATCAAGGCGACGCCGGACAGGAATACAGCGACGCCCGCCAGCGTGGCCGGATCCAGCGCGGCAACATCGAACAGCAAGCCGGAGATGAACCTTCCACCGGCTAGCGACCCGGCAAGGCCTATTACGATGCCGATGGCGGTCATCCGCAACGCCTGACCTAGCACCAACCTGCGCAGCTGCCCTTGATCTGCGCCGAGAGACAACCGCACACCGAACTCGTGGACCCTTTGGCTCACACCGTAGGAGATGACTCCGAATATCCCTACCGCTGCCAATACCAGTGCGAGGGAGGCGAACAAGGCAAGCATTATCAGGTTAAAGCGCTGAGGAGCCAGCGATCCGGCCAAGAAGGTCCCAAAGGAGCCCGTGTTGTAGACAGCCAGTTGTCGGTCGATCTGTAGAATCTCGGATCGCATACGTGAGACGATCTGGTCGGGAGCTTCGGAGCTGCGCACAATGATGTCAAATTGGCTCATCGGTACTTGACTCATCGGACTGTAGACTGCTGGACGGGGTGGTGCATTCAGGCCCATGAATCGCACATCGCCCACGACTCCCACTATCTCTCGCATCACACCCCAGAACTGCAGCCGCTTACCCAAAGCTGGCTCATTGGGAAAGTACTTTCGCGCTAACGCTTCGTTCACTACGACCACTGCGGGTGTGTCGCCACGGTCGAACTCGGTGAATTCGCGACCCTGCAACACAGGTGTCCCGATTGTCTTGAAGTAGCCATGGCTTACTGGACGCATGCGCTCTTCTTCCACGCCTTCTTCAACTGTCTGTGGACCTCCCTCTATGATAACGCGACTGGTCCAGCCGGCATTAACGGGGCTGTTGACGGCGAGGGCTGCTGAGCTTATGACGGGTACACTGGCGTCGCGCGCAAACACTTCGGTGTGGAAGCGATGCACTTCAGTGACATCGGGCCAGTATTGAAAGG
>JARRLJ010000057.1:0-9162 GCA_037387025.1 Gemmatimonadales bacterium | reverse complement strand
CGCCCCTGGGAAAGGCGGTGTGGTAGATGGCCGGCGTGACGGGGGACCGGTCTGGCTTCACGCTCGTGGAGCTGATGGTGGCGATAACGATACTGAGCGTTGCCCTGTTGGGCATGATCGGAACCATGGCCTCAACCATTCGCGTGCTCGGTGAGGGCGACAGGGCGATGACCGCGGCGTATCACGCCAGCGGCAAGATGGAAGAACTGGAAACACTGGGTTGCGACAACCTCTCCGGCACTGGTAGCGACACCGCTCAGGCTGTCTACGCGATGAGCTGGACCGTGAGCGGAGACAGCGCCACCGCCATGAGAGACATCAACCTGGTGATGCAGTACCCGGGCGTCGGCGGTCAGGCGCGGGTCGACACATTCGAAACGGCTCTGGCATGCATCAGATAGGTAATAAGGGATACACGCTCGTAGAGCTCATAGTGGCGCTTGCGTTGGGTGCGGTGATCGCTGTTGGCGTCTACCGCGCCATCGTTGGGGCCCAACGGGTTACGCAAGCCGGCACACAACAGATGGACGTGAGGCAGAACCTGCGGGCGGGGATGACGTACATCACGATGTCACTGCGGGAGCTGGACGCCTCGGAGGGGGACATTCTCGCGGCCACTCCCACGCGCTTGCAGTTCCGCGGCATGAGGTGGCTCGGTCCTCTGTGCGCAGCTCCGAGCGCGACTGGTGCCACGGCTGTTCTGCTGCCGGTTCGACGCGCGACGGTGTTCGGGGCACGGGGGCCGGACGCAACGCAGGATTCGATCCTGGTGTTTCGCGACGGCAACCCCCAGACCAGAAAAGACGATAGTTGGCTGGTAGGTAGCGTCACCGCCACGGCGGCCAGCGCTTGCACTGATGGGGCAGCCGCGACTGCGCTCACGGTTGAGATCACAGCAGCTTCGGGGGGACGGCCGGCGGTTCTAGCTGGAGTTACCTCCGGTGCGCCCCTGAGAGGGTTCCAACAGGAGGAGGTGTCGCTGTTCCAAGCTGGCGACGGCCGCTGGTGGATAGGGCAGCGCACCGCGAGCAGGCTGGGCACCTGGACATCGGTTAGGGGACTCAGCGGGCCATTGGAAGCAGGTGGCCTCGCTTTCGCCTACTCCGACAGCAGTGGTGTTACCACGGCTGTGCTCACTGATATTGCCAGCGTGTCCGTAATGATACGCGGTGAGTCACAGCTGCTCGTGCGAGGTACGGGCGGCGTGGTGGACTACGCCCGCGACTCACTGATCGCCACTGCCGGGCTGCGCAACAACCCGAGGTTTTGACAAGGAGGCACGGGTGAAACGATCTGTTAACGAGCGCGGAGTTGCGCTTCTCGTAGCTGTCATCGGATTGGTGGTAGCCGGTTCACTCGTGGCCGCTTTCGTGACGTTGAGTGTTCTCGAACACCGGATGGCGCAAAACACTCGGAGGATTGGCCAGGCGTTTTCCGCGGCAGACCAGGGCCTCGCCGAAACGGTCGGCAAGTGGAACTCGTCGTCGTGGAACATCATGCCGATAAATGATTCAGCCGCGGTGTCTGGAACGACGCCGGGCGGCACCGGGAGTTACGCTGGTTTCGTGAAGCGCCTGAACAACGAGCTGTATCTGGTCGACATTACGGCCAGTGATCGCAATGCCGGTGCCCGACAGCGGCTGGGAGCGTTCGTCAAGTTGCGCACGCTGGATATGGACATAAAGGCGGCCCTTACCACCCAGGGACCCACTCGTATAGGTGGCAGTTCCCAGATCGTAGGCATCGACCAGAGGCCATTGGGATGGTCCGGGTGTCCGGCCGATACGTCGCTTGCGGGATTGAGGCTCCCAAGCATGGGTGACCTGGAGACGATAGGAGGATGCTCCGGTGCGTCGTGCATATCGGGCGACCCGGCGGTAGATCCGGATCCTTCCATCAACGACTCGACGTTCTTCGACTACGGCGACGTCGACTGGGATGCCCTGGTCGCAATGGCGACCAAGATCCTGCCGCCGGGAACCTACACGGGCGTGCAGCCGTCATTCACCGGAATGGAGTGCAACACCTCAGACCCCAGGAACTGGGGCGATCCACTTGTCCCGACGTCAGCATGCGGCGGATACTTCCCGATCACGTATATCACTGGTGACGCAAACATCAACGGGAATTACGGACAAGGCATGTTGTTGATAGACGGCAACCTCACAGTTCAAGGCGGCTTCCAGTTCTTCGGCATCGTGATCGTGCGATCCGCGCTCAAGACTACGGGTACCGGAGGCCACTTCAATGGTTCCGTTCTGGCTGCAAACGTAGATCTGGACCAAAACACCGTGCTGGGTGACGCGTTGGTCCAGTATTCCAGCTGCGCGACCAAACGCGTCCTGAGCAACGCCGCGCCCGGAGCACTCCTGCGCAGTCGCGCCTGGTTTCAAGCTTACTGATCACCCCCAGGGGTCACTCGTAGGATCGTCAGCCGGATGGTGGCACAACTTGTGCTGCCAATCCGGCTGAGCTATTTGGAGTCCGTCATTTCAGGTCATGGGCTTGTCCTACGCAGGTCGGGACTGTGTCTCGTTCAACACGGGGGTGTTGCGCATGGTATTCACGCGAATGGTTGGGATCGCCTGTCTTGGTGCGTTCACGTTGCCGCAGGTGGGATGTGGTGGTGACATCGCCACTGATCCCCGGACAACAGAGCAGGAGGTCCGTGTCACCCTGCAGGTGGCGTCACCGGGGGCTACAGCGCTAGAGGTTGCTGCTGCTGCGCCGGCAGCCAAGCTAATGCTGGATGCTGTAGCGTCGTTGAGGTTAACGGTAACGGGTCTGGACCTTCACAAACGATGTGAGGAGGGCGAGGAAGGGACCGAGGACGAGGAAGTGACTGAAGACGAGTGTGAAGCTGGTGGGTGGCAGTCGCTCACCGTGGAGAACCAAGACCCTATCGACTTCATGGCGCTACCTACTGAAGGTCAGCCGCCGATCATTATAGCTGCCGGGACGGTTGCTGTCGGTGAATACGACCACGTCAGGTTGTTTGTAACTGACGAGGTGATCGTCTTTCTGGAATCGTTTACGGTGGGTCAAGTAACGTACGATGCTGATGTTGAGATCGATGTAGAGATTCCTTCTGGTGCGCACACCGGCATCAAGACGGATCTTGCGATTACAGTCGCAGCCGATGGGGAGGGGAACGTACAAGACGTCGGGCTGCTGTTCGACCCGGACGCGACTTTCAATGGAGTCGTCGCGACTGGGAGTGGAACGATCAAACTGCCGCCGGTGCTGAGGGCACGCTAGAACTGGTCATCGTGTTTTATCACTATCACACCCGCGAGACCGCCGAATTCGTCTGATACGGACGCTGCTCCTTCCGGCAGCGTCCACTCGGATCCGTCTACGACCAGTGAGTAGTGATGTATCCCGGGCTCTAGGTCCAGAGCCAGCGACCAGCGGTCCTCTCGCATCCGCGTGAGCGGAACGGGCGTCCAACCGTTCCAGTCCCCAGCTATTTCGAGCCGCTCGACCGTTCGGTCGAAGACTATGATGATGCGCGACAGGCCGCCTTTGCATTGTTGTACTGTGAGCGGCGGTGGAGGCACCGGCGCGTACGGCTTGCGAGCTTTAGCACTCAGGTTGATACGGAGTCCCACGTTCGCATACAGGCCGTTCGTAAACCCAACCAGGTCCCTCGGGTAGCTGCCCGCCGCCAGTTCCAGGAGGACCCACGAGGTGACGGCGGCTACGACTCTGACTTGCCCCCACGGGTCGTTCTCCAATTCGCCGACTCTGAATCCCCCCGCCACCGATACCCTCAATCTCGGTACGCTGTAGCCTGCTTCCAACGTCACATCTGCGTACTGAGTGGTGTCCCCGCTGATAACGGCTGTGCCAGCTGCCAGTCTGAATCCCGATCCAGCACCGTAGATCAGGCGCAGATTGGCCGAGGCGGTGCCGAAGGATGTCTCATCGATGGTGCGAATTCCGCCGAGAGATCCGCCCAATGTGGCCAGGAGCCGGCCCTCTGTGAAAGCCAGCAGCGGGCCGGCTGCGAAGCTGCCACTAACACTCCCCGCGTCGGGATAGTTGGCTTCAGCGCCTCCGGCGACTCCAATTCCAATCCGGCTGTGCGAGCCGACCACGATCGCGGTTCCGGATCCGAAGGCTTGCCCGACCCAGCCACCATCTGTGAACTGAGAGAACCCCAGATCGATTACACCAGTCGCGGAATTGGAGGAGGCGCCAAGGCGTAGCGAGAGGAGTCCTGCGCTGCCGTTGATCGAATCTGCATACTCAGCGTGGACCGCCCCGGCCATTACGGACAATTCTTGAGCTTTCAGCGGGCCATATGCCGCGATCAGTGCCGCTCCAACAATCGCAGCCGGCTTCACTTCAGTCCGGACTGACCCTTTCCCTTCTTCTTCTGACCGGACCCGCCGGGCACGCTCTGAGGCCGCCCGCTCTGGCCACCCATCCCTGGTGCTGTTAGCGGAGGTAGGCCGCCGCCTTCCATGATGCGACGAGACATCTCATCGATTCGTTCGCCGCGCGCCCTTGCACCCATCAAGGCGGAGGGGTATTCCAGCATCTCATCCGTGGTTCGTCCTCCGCGGAGGGCGTCTCCGATGACCCTGACAGCCGCGTCCATTTCAAGGCCCTGCGCGGCCAGCGAAGCTGCCACTGTCAGCCCTGTGGCGGCCGCGTCGGGCCCGGGCGCCGAACGTATCAGGTCGCCGACTTGATCTTCGTTGATTCCTCGCCCCAGCGCATCAGCAGCAGCGGCTACGACGGATGCAGGTGCCGGGTCCAATCCGGCGTTTGCAGTGATGTCTCGGCCGATGCGGAGCCGTGAGGTCATCTGGTTCAGCACGGCGATCACCCGGTCCGGTGGTACTCTGCCGCGCTTGGCCCATCCTTCGAGCGCCTTAGCGACTAGTGGCTCGGTCGGAAGCGATTCGTTCGATGCGCTTGACACTATAGCAGCCACCTGCTCGGCGAACTCATTAGGAGCGCCACGTGCAACGAGTTCTGCCCTGACGTCCGGCTCCTGAGCCAGGACTGGCCGGGCGGGTCCAGCGGCTGCCAGTATGAGTGTGATCAATGCCGTGCCGTGTTTCATGAGCGAACCACTCCTCTGGGGCCGACTACGATTACGCTGTTTGTCTGACCAAATCCGTCATCGACCTGTGCCTGCGCCGTGGGATCAGGTATCCACTGAGTGCCGTCAATGACAAACAGGTACTGGTGTTCGCCCGGTACGAGAGGAACCGTGCCGGTCCACAACGCGGTGTCCGGGCTCCTGGTCAGCTCGATTCCGCTCGCGTCCCAACCGTTGAACGAACCGGCGAGTGTAACCTGCTCCGCATTGGGCGCGACGAGTTCAAAGCGAACCAGAATCGTCTCCGGCGCGCCTGCGACATCAGACGGTGCCGATTGCATCCCATTGCGCACTTGGATTGCCAGCGCACCAAACACAACAAGAGCCACCGCAGCTGCCGCTGCTAGAGCCGGGCGCACCTGGACCGGACGCGGCTGCATCAACCAGGTCCAAATCGAACGTCGCGCTTCGTTGGACGATCGGGCCAGGACGGTCTGCATCACCCCTCGGTCCACTTCCGGCCCGGGCGTCTCCAGACTGGATCGGTAGGCCGCCAGAGCGGCATTCAAGCTATCTACCTGCTCCCGCTCCTCTGGTTTTAGCTCTACGCGCTCACCATCGAGGTGCCTTTGAGCGTCTTGACTGAATCCTCCCGCGTGCTTCACTGCAAACTCTCCAGGCGTTGTTTCAGTTCATCCCTCGCCCGGTACACCCTCATCTTGAGTGCATCTTCTCCAACCCCTAGAAGCTCCGCCATCTCAGCGTAGGAGCGGCCCTCAACGTGTTTCATCACGAAGGCCTCCCGTTGCTCGTCGGTCAAGTCATTCAATGCCGCTGCGATCGTTTGACTGAGCTCCTTGCTCTGCAATGTGGCGTCGGCCGCGTCATCCGCCGCGCTGGAAACGCTCTCCAGCGACACGTGTTCCCGCCTTCGGCGCCGCCAATTGTGACACTGGTTGGACACGATACGGAACAACCACGCTTTGAACCTACCGGGGTCTCTGCACGATGCGAGCGAGTCGAATGCGCGAATGAGAGCTTCCTGCAAAGCATCGGCTGCATCGTCCGCGTCTCCTCCCAGCATGGCCGTAGCGTATCTGCCGAACTCTAGCCTGTAACGTTCCACCAAGACGCGGTACAAATCCACATCTCCCGCCAACACCCGGCTCACCAGTTCCGCATCGCTCAACCCATCCATCTCACCCAAGAGACAACCCCAAGGAGAAGAAGGTAACGCTGCCAGTTGGAGCTTGTTTCACAGCGCAAGTTATCGGGGCCTTTTCCGAAGGCCAAGTTCTCCCGGCGCGTTACCTGGCAGCACAAACATGTGTCTCTTGCTTGGCAGGCGCGATGCGCGTCTTGCCGAAGGGATGAGAAGGACCACGTCAAAACTCGAATGAGGGGATGAGAACATGAGAAAGATCGCACTAGCATTGGCATTCCTGGCCGTTGCTGCGCCGGGATCCTTGTTGGCCCAGAGTGCGCAACAACAACAACAGCAACAACAACAGCAACAGGTCCAGCAAGAGCAGCAGCGGATTCAGCAACAGCAGCAACACATGCTGCGGATCCATGAGGCGCAGCAGCAGATTGAGCGCATCATGACGCAGACCCGGCAGATGAACCAACAGATGATTCAGCAGCGGGTGCATCAGGAGTACCAGGAGATGGGACAGCAGATGGAGCAGGCCGGTGAGAGGATTCGGAACATGCTACAGCACATGGAACGGATTCAACAGGATCCAAACGTCGGTGGCGATCAGAAGAGGCTCGGCGAGATGGAGCGCCTACGCGAACGTTTTCAGCGGATGATAGGCGAATTGGAGCAGGCGCAAGCGGCTCTGAGGGAGATCGCGTTACCATGAACTGGCGCTATCTGGCAGTGGCGCTTCCAGTGCTCGCCTTACCCGGTGTGACACTAGATGCCCAAGCAATCCACTACGAAGGCGGATTGTCGGTTGCCAGCGGTACCTACACTTTCGTGGAACGCACGACGAGCTGGACCATCAGCAATGGCCTCGCCTTGAGTGCGGGGCCATTCGTGCTCCGGGGCGTTGTGCCGCTGTTTCACCAGGACATTTCCACCCTCACGGTTAGCTCGCTAGATGGCTCGGTGTTGGAGGAGGTGGCTGGGGAGGAGCAAACGGCTCCGGCCCAGGACCCGTCTACAAGCTGGCTCTGGGCGATCCGATGGCCCATTTGAGCGTCGGTCTGCTGAGGGGCCTCGGAACGAGTCTCACAGTGGGCGTGGGCGCGAAGATGCCGATTGCAGACACCGCATCATACGGCACGGGCGCGTGGGACATTGGGGGGTCTGTATCGTTGTCTCAGGGCCTGGGATGGGCCACCCTGGTTTCACTCGACGTATCCTACTGGCACTTGGGAGACCCAGCCGGGCTCGACCTGCGGGACGCCGTAATGGGATCGGCGAGCGTGGCCCAGCTCCTCGGCACCGGGTGGGCTGGATCGGTTTATGTAAGTGGGGCACGCTCAATCGTCGCCGGGCTGGAAGACATCTACTATGTCGGAGCAAGTCTCAGTCGGCTCGCGGGCAGCCGGGCCCTGGGAATCACGGCATCGCTGGGGCTCACGGAAACGGCTCCGGATTTCACGGTGGGAATAAACTGGCGAATCGGGCTCTGGCGCAAAGGGAGCTGACACCCACACTGGCGAGTGCAGGCGGTGCGCTAGATTCCAGGTGAGACTTAGAAGTGTAAGTAGTTAACAAACAACTACTTACGCTTCTCAACTTCAAGTTAATTCCCGATATTTACTGGGAGGCCTCGTTCTGCTCCACCGTTAGACTCGTGACGTGCAGATTGAGATTGTGGTTCACCCTGAGCCCCACGACCCCGTCGGTGTCCAGATCGCCCCTCGGTAGGCTTTTGACGATCTCACCGTTCACGTAGAAGTCCAGCTTCTCGGTCCCCACCGCGACCTCGAGAAAGTTCTTCGCATTCTCCTCACCGCTCTGCGGCACTATGGCCTCATGGACGGTCCACGGTACGATGGTTGGAGTCTGGGCCCCGTTCCGATGCTTGATCATGTAACGGCCGTCCTTGCGGAGCAAGAAGTAGACGTAGGACTGCTCCTGCTCGGCCAGATTCTTCCCGCCGATGAATACGCCGAATCCCTCGCGGCGCTCGCCGGGAAAGAGATAGATCTCCGACTTGACTCTGTACTCGCCGTGCGCCACCTGCGATGGATTGTACAGGATTCCCGATGGCCCGCTCGTGATGTGCCAGCCGGGCTCCATAGTGACCAAGTAGACCGCCGAATCAGGCGGGCCCGGTCGGTCGAATCGTACGCGCCAGTCTTGTGGCCGCTCCAGCTGTGCAGTCAGGGGTGAGGCAATCAAAGGTAGCGCAATCAGTAGCGCCGCTTGCCGCATTGTGGCCTCCGTTGTGGGGACGAGTCCCGAGTTCCGTAGCGAAGGGGACAAGTCTCTCAAGGAGGCGGAGAAAACGCAAGTGGCATATGAAGGGACGGGAAGAGACGGACGGAATATCTGCGTTGAGCGGCTTGTTTACGCGTGAAACTGCGGCCTCGAGCGGCGGCTCGAACCGTCGTCTTTCCCGTAAGTCGCTGTCGTCACTGAAGTTACGCCATCCGATGGCCGTTTCGAGTGCCTCACTTGAAGCTTCGGATGCCGCATTTCAAGCTTCGATCGGCCCACTTCAAGCTTCGAGTGCCTCACTTCAAGCTTCGACCGCGCCGCTCGAAGCTTGGTCCGCGTCACTCGAAGCATCCGGAGGGCGTTACGAGACTTCAAACGAGCCGATCCAAGCTTGGTTCGGCTTATCCGAGCTTCCGAACGACGCGCAGCGGCGTTCGAGTGCCCCATTCGAAGCTTGGAATGGGTCACTTCAAGCTTCGAGTGGCGCGGTCGAAGTCAGGTTTGGGCCTGCCGAAGTCTCGGCAGCGCGCGCCGAAATTCAGATTAACCGTGCCGAAGTTTCGGCAGGGCGCGCCGAAGTTTCGGCAGGGCGTGTCGAAGTATCGGCGAGGCGCAATAGCGTGCTCGTGTGGCTGCACCCGCGAACGTCTCGCGCGGTCTGGGACCCTGGAGCTGCCAGGCCGAGCGCTCAGGGAGCTCGAAGTCGAGC
>JARRLJ010000056.1:0-10598 GCA_037387025.1 Gemmatimonadales bacterium | reverse complement strand
CGGGGAGCTGCGACAGACACTCATAAGCGGTCGGGGGGAACGTCACCTCGAGGTCATCGTAAAGCGGCTAGAACGCAAGTTCGGGGTGCACGCGGAACTTGGTAAACCCAGAGTTGCGTACCGCGAGACGTTCAAGAATAAAGGTGAGGGCCAGGGAAAGCACAAGAAACAGACAGGGGGGCGTGGCCAGTACGGCGATTGCTGGATCCGCGTAGAACCGCAGCCGCGCGGTACCGGATATGAGTTTGTCAATTCCATTGTGGGTGGAGCAATCCCATCGAAATACATCCCAGCGGTAGACAAGGGCATCAAGGAGGCAGCAGAACGCGGTGTACTGGCTGGTTCTCCGGTGGTCGACTTCAAGGCCGACTGCTACGATGGTAGCTACCACGACGTAGACAGCAGTGAACAGGCGTTCAAGATGGCCGGCATTCAAGCGTTCAGGACTGTGGCACGGAAGTGTAAGCCAATAATCCTAGAGCCGATTCATGAAGTGGAGGTGTGGACGCCGGACGAGAATCTGGGTGATGTGATGGGTGATCTGTCGTCTCGCAGAGGACAAATCCTGGGAACCGAACCAGACAAGCGCCTCGTCAAAGTGAAGGCCTTCGTGCCGGAAGCGGAGATGTACCGGTATTCGACTCAGTTGCACTCGATGACACACGGGCGTGGCACGTTCCGTTGGACCTTCTCGAGTTACCAGGAAGTGCCGTCCGATGTAGCAGAGAAGATCATTCAGGAACACAAGAAGCAAGAGGAAGCGAACAAGAGTTAGGAGGGGCTGTCCGCACGGTCACCACGGCCGTGCGGGCCGTTCCACCACGCGTTCGTAGAGTGTGAAACTGTATGAAGTCGCGTGTCGCTCATCTGCCTCGTGACGCACACTCTCCACCAGTTTCCATTCATCCACGTTCAGATCCGGGAATCGAGTATCACCATCGCACTCGGCGTGCACGACGGTGAGGTATAGACGATCGGCATACGGCAAGGCCAATTTGTAGACTTCTCCTCCGCCAGCTATGAAGACCTCCTCCTCGCCCGATACGAGTTGCAGCGCGGCTTCGATACTGTGGACCACGTCGGCACCCGTCGGTTGGTAGCTCTGGTCTCTGGTCACAACTACATTGCGGCGGTCACTAAGAGGTTGGGGGAGGGTATCGAACGTCTTTCTTCCCATCACGACCGCATGACCGATCGTGAGTTGTTTGAAGTGTCTCATATCGGCGGGGAGTCGCCAGGGAAGCCCATCCCCCCGGCCGATGATTCCGTTCTCGGCGACCGCAGCAACTATTGACACTATCACACGGCAACTTTCGCGGGAATATGGGGATGCGGGTCGTAACCGGTTAGAGAGAAGTCAGCATACGCAAACTCAAAGATCGAGTGAACATTCGGGTTGAGGCGCATCACTGGTTGCGGTCTGGGGTCTCTGGAGAGTTGGAGCTTGGCCTGCTCCACATGGTTCACGTATAGGTGCGCGTCTCCGAATGTGTGAATAAACTCACCCGGCTGGAGGTCCGATACCTGCGCAATCATCATAGTGAGGAGTGAGTATGACGCGATGTTGAACGGCACTCCGAGGAAGATATCCGCACTACGCTGGTATAGCTTGCAGGACAGCTTGCCATCGTGAACGTAGAATTGGAAGAACACGTGGCAGGGAGGCAGCGCCATTTTCTCGATGTCTGCCACATTCCATGCGCTGACGACTAGACGTCTCGAATCAGGATTGTCCCGGATGCTTCGCACCAGCTCACTGATCTGATCTATGTGGCTCCCATCTGCCACGGGCCAAGACCGCCACTGGTATCCGTAGATCGGCCCCAAGTCTCCGTCGGCGTCTGCCCATTCATCCCAAATGGAGACCCCGTGTTCGTTGAGGTAGCGGACATTGGTGTCGCCCTTCAAGAACCATAACAGTTCGTAGACAATCGACTTGAGATGGAGCCTTTTCGTCGTCGTGAGTGGAAACCCCTGTGCGAGGTCGAAACGCATTTGATGGCCGAACGTGCTTACAGTTCCCGTGCCTGTTCGGTCACTCTTGGGAACCCCCGTCTCCATCACGAGGCGCAGTAGGTCGAGATACTGTTTCATTGGCAAGTTACCCGTTCGCGACAACGACTCCACCATGTCTCTCCTGCAAGCAGGCGGAAATATGCTTTGACAAGTGAATTTGCCGGAGCCAGCAACTTGGTGGTGAGGATCGTTCGGTACACCTGATGTCGGCTGATCTTCACCTTGTACGTGGGGTCCACGAGGCAGGGATTGCGTTCCGCCAGCCGCAGCGTGCGCACGGCGAAGTACAGAGATGTAAGGCAGAAGTTCCTAACTCCATATTGACCACGCGGCAGAGTCGTGCTGTACTCCAGCGCGTCACATAGGTGGTCTTTAGCCTTATCTATCAGTGTGGTAAGTACTTGGCGTGATTCGGCACGGCGATCTTCGTGCTGCAGCTCGTGGGGAGCGACACCAGCCGCTTGGCACAGCTGTCGCGGCATGAAGCTGCGGCCGCGACGCCGATCATCGGCTATGTCCTTGATGATGTTGGTTAGCTGCAGGCCGAGTCCGAAGCTGGTTGCCAGAGACTTCATGCGTTCGTACTGCCGCGCGCTCGGTGGAGGACTGTACTGCCGGAATAACTCCGTAAGGAGATGGCCCACCGTGCCGGCGACGTAATAGCAGTATCGTTCGAGATCTTCAACGCTGGCAAGTGACTGTGCTCCAGTGGAGGAAGAGTTGGTTCTGCCTGCGAAATCGGCCATGCCCGAGCACATCTCCTGCACCCAAGGTCTAACGGCATCCCTATGGAACTCTGGCAGGTTGCGGAATTCCGCGAGCACTACATCTGCCTCACGGGCCAGCAACTCCTCGTCGGAACTGGCGTCTGCAAAAACGTCGTGTAATGGCTCAGCGTCCGGACCGTCGGTATCGAGACAGCGGCCGAAATGTACCAGCAACTCCTCTTTCTGTGTGAGCGTCAACTCAGTGGTGTCTTCCAGAGTGTCCGCAACACGACAAAGCAGATACGCAACGAGTACCGAGTGCTCGAGTTCCGGCGGCAGCATTCGGATGCATATGGCAAACGTGCGAGACACCTTGGGCAGCATCCTTTCGCAGAAGCTGCGCGTCCTAGCTGTCGCGACATAACTCGCCGTGCTGATCACGATAAGCGCTTGCCTCGCTGGTTTCTGCCATTCCAGGTTGGGAGGAGTGTACGGTTTTTAGCAATCTCCTGCTTCTGGTAACGCGCGCTGCCACAAGATCGCTGAGCCAGGGTCTGGACAGCCACCGCTGGGCTACGCTGTATCCAGCGTATCGAGGTGCAAGTTCTTCCTGGAACAGGTGTGAGAGGCGGTGGACAGGTGCGAAGTCACCGGTGTGCAATGCTTCACAGACCTGTCGACCCGCGATCGCTCCCGTCTCCATCGCTTTGCCAATCCCTTCGCCGGTGAATGGGTACGTGGCCCCCGCCGCTTCTCCAATGGCCACAACGCTTCCCCCATTGCAAAAAGCCGCACCTTCGAGGCCGCTCCTCAACCGCGCTCCACGCAGAGGAGTCACTGATTTGGCGTTCTTCATGAGTGGTCGAGCCACAGACGACTTCGCAACGAACGTGCTGAACACTCGTCGCAGGTTTACGCTTCTATGACGCGGACGAGTGTAGAAGACACCGCAGCCGACATTGTATTCGTTGTTTCCCATTGGAAATACCCATGCATATCCCGGGATGATCGACCGCTGGTACGATACTACGAGGTGATCGAGTTCACATGAGGACTCGACGTAGCAGCGGAGAGCGACTCCGCTCGCCCTCGATCGGTGAAGCATGCCGAGCGCTCCGAGTAGGGAAACATCTGCACCAGTGGCGATCACGCATATGCGGGCACGGAGGAGCTTCTGCTCGCCATTCAATGTAGCTATCACATGACCCTCAACGTCCTGCCGGATGTCTGTTACGGTCCCGACATCGAACGTAGCGCCACGCTGGATTGCTGCGTTTACGATTAGCTGATCGAGTTGTTCTCTCCGGAGAGTGACGCATTCCGCCGGTACTTCGACGCGAACTCCCGCTGGGCTGATGATGACCAGTCGGTTGACGGCATGCCCAATCTGTCGTACTGGCTCATACAGACCAAGTGACTTCAGACTCCTGAGCGCGTCAGGGATAAGCGCGTCACCGCAAACCTTCTCCCGTGGAAACTCATACTTGTCCAGCAACAGAACTTCGTAGCCTTCAGCTGCGATTTCCGACGCAGCAGTTGCTCCCGCTGGACCTGCTCCCACTACGAGCACATCCCAGAGCTTGCGACTCACTATGCCGTTTCTGTCTAGCGAAGCGGCAATGTCCAACCTGGTCATGGGTGCGAGGTCGGCTGCCCGCCCGTTCGTTGCTTGAGCATGGCAAGTATGCGTTTCACGAGTTTCTCTCCCGAATGATCGGGGGGTACCGGCACTTCAGTCTCGCGCTCGGGCAGGGACGGGTCCATGACCCGTCGCTTTGCGGCTTCACCTAGTATTTCGGACTCGGTTGGGGTAGCCGGGTTGATCCAGAATCGGAGACGCACGGTGGAATCCGTCTCCAGTCGTGCTGGGCTCACCGTACGAGCGGTGTGAACGTCGAACCACCTCGTTTCGACATAACCCTCGTCCGGTCTGACATACTTGATTTCCACGCCTTCCGACGCGAGCAGTTCACCAATCAACGAGGCTGCCGTATTCGCGGGCACAGACACAGTATCTAACTGTGCTTCTGGAAAGGGATCGAACCCTGGTCGTACACCGCCAGCTCCACATGCGGCAATCACAGTACACGCTGTTGATGCGAACGCTAAGGTCTTCAATATCGAGACTCCCACAGTGCTCACCTACCCGTCGATCCGCAGGTTCTTGCGAATCTCGTCAGTTATGCGGTCCACTACACTCAGGTGGGGACCCCTGAGTTTTGGTTTCTGGTCGAGATCTCCATGCTCCAGTCGGTCTAGGATCTGTTCGAGAGCCACTAGAACTTTGTCAACTTGCCTGCGTCGATCTCGTGCAACGGTGTACGCAATCGGCACACTGACCACGGCTGGCAACACTGCTACTGGTGCCATCACGCTGAGAACGAATGCGATCCAAGTCATGGCGGCACCGCTGCTGAGCAGCAGGGTGCTTCCAGTGAAGTATTCGTTGCGCGTGTTGGACAAATCCGCAATCAACTGGACGAGGCATCGATCTTCTTCGATTGGTGAAACGCGAGTGACGACCTCGCGCGAGCGTGCCAGGAGGTACTTCCTACCGCCGACACCCAAAGAGCGTCGCAAGGATGCCCACGCACCCTCTTTGCGCTCCCAAGAGATCGAGTCCGGATAGCGGCGTCTTACCTGAAGTAACTCCCCTTCCGACATCCACTCGAACAACTTCTGTTCGACTTTATCCACCTTGCTGTTGATGACCCTCTCTGTAGCGACGCGCTTGGGACCGAACAACCGTGCCATCGTTCCGCGCTCGGTCGGAACGAGCGCGCGGCTGCGCTCTTCCTGAATCGCACGCCGCAAATGCGTGGGCGCGATTCCAACTTCCTGACCCAACAGCAGCAACTCCTCCTCGGTCAGGGAATCGCCCACATCACGCTCTCGGGATTGTAGCTCTGCCGCCCTCTGAATCACTCGCTCAAGTTGTGCGCGGTCGTAGCGGTTCCTCGACGGTACCAGATTACTCATTTTGCTCTACGGTTGCCCCTCTTTTGCTGGCAGGTCACAGTCGCTTGGAGTCTGCGAGCCGATCACTTGTCACCGGGGTGGCTGTGGCGCGGCGACACTCATTTATCGCGTTGTTCTTGAAGTATGGAGCCACGTCCGCCACACCGTCCAGGGGGGGACGAGTGCGCGGTCTATTTGGATATATGTCGGTGGATCCAGTCGGCAACCTCATTGGTGGAACCTACGCCGCCAAGATCGGGAGTGACGATGTGGGCTCCCAGGGCAGCTCGGACCCCCTCTTGCAGCAAGTCGCCAGCTGCCTCGAGGCCGAGGTCGGCCAGCATCAGGGCTCCGGATAGTATTGTGGCCATAGGATTAGCCACCCCGTGGCCCGCTAGGGTAGGTGCAGAGCCGTGAACGGGCTCGAACAGACCGGGGCGACCGGGGTGCAGGTTCGCGCTCGGTGCGAGCCCAAGGCCACCAACCAGCTGGGCTCCAAGGTCGGAGAGGATGTCTCCATACAAGTTGTTGGTCACTATTACTTGAAAGCGCTCAGGCTCGCGCAAGAACTCCATTGCTAGGGCGTCTATGTAGCGGTGCTCGCGCTGGATACCCGTGAATTGCTCTCCTACCTCATCGAACAGCCGACGCCACAGGTGATGTGCCGGTATCGCATTGGACTTGTCGCTCATTGTAACAAGCGTTTTGCCGTGTTCCTCTGCCCACATGAACGCCGCCTCCAAGATTCTCCTGACCTTCGGCGCCGTGTGGACTTCCTCCGCAACCTGTTCCTCGTCGGGTGTGCCCTCGTTGCGAGAGCTTCCCCGGCCCAGGTAGATCCCTTCTGTGTTCTCTCGGAAGATGACGAAATCGATGGCCCGTCCGTTTCCGCTGTCCTCCTCCCAAGAAGGCGGACGGAGCCTGTACAAGTCGGGATGCAGTAAGGTGCACGGCCGAAAATTCACGAACAGGTCGAGCCGCAGCCGCAGACCGAACAGGATATCACGCGCGTGATCATCGTCTGGTAAACGCGGGTCGCCCAGCGCACCAAGCAGGATAGCATCGACGTCGGAGCTGAGGCGTCTGTAAGCGGCCTCGGGAAGCGTCTCTCCGGTGGATAGATAGTGGTCGGCCCCGTAGGGCATGTGATCCCATTTGAGTTTGACGCCCGACTTTGCCGCTGCCGCTTGTATGACGGGCACCGCGGCCCCAATGACCTCCGGCCCTATGCCGTCACCGGCTATCGTTGCGATTGAGAGGGTGTCAGGGGCAGTTCTAGGCACTGCGGTCTGGCGTGCCGCACTTGGCACAAAAGCGCCACCCCGCCTCGATTGTCTCTCCGCATGTGGTGCATTCGATCGTACTGACCCGAGCGCCGCAGAACGGGCAAAAAACCACTCGACGATGCGATGGAAGACCCTCACCGCACTGAGGGCATGAACGCACTGCGGCCGCCGCTTCAGCTGCGAGCGGAGATTCTGGGTCAGCCTTCGATGGCACCTTCCCGGATGCCGCTGGTTTCTCCCCTGGGTCCGGTTTGTCCCTTGTCGTTGGTGTAGGATCTTTCACGGGTTCGAAAACCGGTGGGCGGGGTGGTGCAGCCGTCGGAGTGTTATGAGACTCTTGCGTTGGCGGCGCGTACGCGTCTTGGGTACTGTCGAGCGACCGCACGGCACCGAGATTGAGTATCACACGCGCAGCCGCATACTCCCTGAATCTGCCTGTATCCGGGTTGATCGCCTGCGCCTCTTCGGCAAGTTGTTTCCTTACCTCATCTGGTTCGACTGTCACATAGCCGCGTTCCCCTGCGAGAAGGCGAAGCATTGCCATTTCGTAGTCTTGATTAGTGTCAAATCCGAGTCGCTGCTTGTGAGTGCGGTAGGGGAGAATTCTTTGATACAACTCCGAAACCTGAAACGACGTGCGCATGCGTTCAGTATCATCTTGCTTCAGGATATGAACGAGCTCGTGAAACAACCGTTCTAGGTCGTCCACTTTTCCTTCCGTGCCTCTCACCGCCACTCTTTGCTCCAGCGGTTGTACAGGACCGGGGTGACCCCTGCTGTCCTGAGGATCTCCAACCCACTGGGATCGCGATACTGTTGGCGATAGAACACGTGTGTCGTTCCAGAGTTGACTATGAGCTTGGCACACATGACACACGGACTCGCCGTGACGAAGACGACCTTGTCGCGGATGCCACCGGGCGCTTTTACCAGTGCGTTCACCTCCGAGTGCAGACAGCCGCACACACCCGGCACATTCGAATCACACTGGTTGGGGAATCCCTTGGCGTTGCCGTTGTATCCTATTGCCAACACGTTCTCCAGCTGGGCATCTGTGACTACCGTACCGACTTGGAGTCGGGCGCATGTGGAACGCTTGGCCAGTTCTTCCGCCATCCTCATGTACACCTCGTACAAGGGGATACGGTCGCATTGTGCTTCCGCAGTATCCGGCAACAGGTTGAGGGGATGATTGTTCTCCTGCACTCCGTCCTTGAACACTGTCATGATTTCGGGGCAAGCTCCTCTGCAATTTCAGTAACGCTCTTGTCGGGGTCGTATTCCACGAATTGACCGCGCGCGCTCTTGTGGGCCAACCAGTCAGGGAAACCGGACTCTACCATACCCTGTGAGATCATTTGTTCTGTGGCGGCTGCGATTGCCAGGTCGTTGGCGTACTCATTCTTCGCATGACCGGCATGACCGCGGACCCACTGCCATGTACACACATGGCTTTCGGCGATCTTCACGAGGCGTTTCCACAGCTCGAGGTTCTCGATGCTGCCGCCCTTGCGCCGCCAGCCTCTTGTACGCCAGCCGGGTACCCACTCGGTCATTCCCTTTACTAGATATTGGGAATCCGACACATATACGATGCGCAACCGCCGATAATGCTCGGCAAGGAGGGCCAGCGTGGCAATTGCGCCGGACAAAGCCATTCGGTTGTTTGTAGTTGCCGCAGCTGAAATGTAAACGTCATATCGAACAATTGACTCAGCAGTCTTCAGTTCGACCAGAGAGGAAGCACCACCCGGGTTGTCTCCGTCCATGCCGTTACCGAGGCAACTCTCATCGGCGTGTACCAGGGCAAACGCTGGCTGGTTGTTCACAGTATCCGGAAGACTCCTATTGTGCGGACGGCACCACTGTGGTGTGATATCAGCTATTGGCGCGTGCTGGCGAAAGGTACAGTGTAGGCAGCATGAGGGGCAGAGGTCGTACGGTCATGGTTGCTGTGCTCCACCCCACTCCTGCTTGAATTCGTCCGGATGATATCCGGTCCCACCTAACACAATTCGATCGATCAGCCTCGTGTTTGTGATATTCGCCAGTGGGTCGGCGGTTAGTACCACGAAGTCGGCTGCGTAGCCTCGCAGAAGGACGCCCAGCGTATCTTGACTCAGAGCCCTGGCCGCATCGCGAGTCGCTGCCAATAGTGCCTCTTCGGTTGTCAGCCCCGCCGCCACCAAGAGCTCCAATTCATGGTGTAGGCTCGCGCCGGCCGCCAGCAACTGGTTGGGACTGTCGGAACCGGCTGCTACTATTCCTCCCGCTTCCTTGAACATCCGCACGAACAGATCCTGAACCCGGCGGGCTCGCCTGATAGTGTTGAAGTCGCTCGTGGAAAGTCCGGCTCTCCTTATTAGGTCAGGGACGTCCCATGCACCGCGGACGCTCTGGGGCACCCCGCTTAAATCCAGTTGCGATATGTACTGTGCGTCGGCCAGGTGGCCGTACGCCTCGTGCAGAACAAGCGTCGGTACGAGTACCACATCGGTCGCTGCGAGGGCCCTGGCCGTTCGGTCCATAGAGGCTGTACTCACCGATACCCACGTCCGCTCGAACAATCTCCAGCCGGTAAAGAAGTCATTGTGAGCTCGGTACAAGCGAGAAGGGTCGGCCAAAGCTGCTTCGACCACACCGCTCAGGTGTTCGATCGAATGGACTCCCATGGTTGCTGCCGTCACCGCGTCCACCTTGCCCAAGTGTGCCGCCACCGGGGTGTTCAACGCGTTTGCTTCATCGATTAGCGGGCCGAGTAGGCGCCGATCGATTTTGGTGTAGACCTTGACCGCTGAAGCACCGAGCAGCACCCGGTCGTCAACGGCCCTCCTGGCATCTTCAGGACTACCAACCTCAGTTGCACCGGGCCTGGTCGCTGGCCTGCCATCTATCGTCGGGCCTGAGATGAACACACGAGGCCCGATCAGATTCCCGCTCAAGGAGGCTTCACGCAGCGCGGCAACAGAGTCTCTATCCCCTCCCATGCTTCTGATGGAGGTTACCCCGTAAGCCAGGTAACGGGTTAGCGCCCATCGCTCGGCGTGAACATGCGCATCAATTAGACCCGGGATTACCCACTTACCGTCCACTCGGATCTCCACGGCGCCACGGGGCACGTCAACCAGATCGGGTGGACCGATCTCGTCGATATGGCCATCGGCAACGATGATCACTCCATCGAGAATCGGTGGTGCCCCAGACCCGTCGATAATCGTTCCTCCGACAAAGGCAGTCTTCCCTTTACCCGAGTTGAGGCAGGCGGTTAGTCCGGCAAGTAGACAGATTGTCAGGAAATGGGTGGCTGGTAATGGGATAGATCTTGTGTATGCAGTCATGGATGATCTTCCGGCCGCCCTCCAGAGTTGTGTTGGGCGCGTTCTCAGTCGATTGTCGTGACCGACTCGGCGCGTACAGGGAGAATCTAGTTGATTCAAGGGCGTACCGGACATCCGGTGGACCGACGAGACCCGCGGTGCCGTGCCCGACAGGCCCGACACCGCGGTGCCATTGGCCAGGTTAGCGGCGTTTGGAGGCTTTGCGCCTAGCCACCTTTCGCTTTGAAGCCTTCCGCTTCGTTGCCTTTCTTCTCGGCGCTTTCTTCTTTCTCGTTGCCTTCCTCTTGGCTGTC
>JARRLJ010000055.1:0-7407 GCA_037387025.1 Gemmatimonadales bacterium | reverse complement strand
CGGTCGTGGTCGAACTCCAGTACGCGCCGGCCGTAGCGGGTGATACCAATAACGCGGAACGTAAGACTCTTGCCGACAGCCGGAAGGTTCAGGACATTGCGATCGGTCGCCAGAAAGGGCACGCACACCTTGCCCCTGAGCGTGCTCACCTCGCGCACCATGGATTCGGCGCGTTGCGACAGTTGCCGCACGGGTTCATGGTACCGTTCCGGTATACGACCGATGACCTTCTCCTCCATCTCCTCCTGCGCCAGGCGTGCGACCGGCGCGTAGTTGAAGCTGTTCTCCCTATAACCCTTCACCACGAATGTGTAGTAAGGGAGTACGCCAATCTCGTTCAGTACTTGCCTCAGCTTGGCGGTGTGCCCCCGACGCGACGCAGCAACCGTGGAGACCAGTTGGTTGGTGACGATCCAGCCGGCGGAAAGTAGCCGCTGCACCGCATCACGTGTTTCGGGTGTCACCTCCATAGGCGACTCGATGTGCGTCTGAACGACGAACTGCTTGACCCCGATTTCCGAGGCTTGCTCTTTGAAGCGAGCCAGGACGTGTACGAGTTCGGGCGTGATTCGCTGCGGCAGGTAAGCGGGCAACCGTGTGCCCAACCGGACCCGCTGGATCTCGGCGTATTTCGGTTCGCGGTCGCCGTTGGCATCGCGTTTTGACTTGGCCATCTCGTAGACGGCATCGAGAATGCGCTGCAATGCCTTGTCGGTACTCATCAGGGCGTCGCCACCCGTGATCAAAATGTCGCGCAGCTGCGAGTCTCGTTCGAAATACTGCATCAACTCCGACAGCTTTTGCGGCCAGGTCGGTTTCGGTTCGAGCTTGTCCAGATCGAAGTTCAACCCACCGCGCTGAAAATCGTACATTCGCTGGCACGAGGCACATAGCCCGCCACAGGCACGTCCTGTAGTGTCGGGGATCAAGATGGCTACATCGGGGTAGCGCCGGTGCACGTTGTCGTATGGGGGCAAGCACCATCCGGCTGCATTGGGTTTCCCCGGTACGACTTCGTCTTCCTTCTCCCAAGCCCGGATGTGACCGAACTCTTCAACTAGTTGCTGGCTGTACACGACGTAATGGCGAATTGCAAGGTCGGCGCCGATTGCAAAATAGGGAACACGAACGTGGAGCAGCGACAAGTAATAAGGATTAATGAAGAAGGGGATGCCCGCGTCACGTGCGGCACACAGCACGCTCATGGTATCGGGGTCCAGTGAGTTTCCCAGCATCTGGTTCAGCAACTCAGGTGTGCGTACGGCGAACTGGAGTTGGAACTGCATGTCGTTCCACCATTCGAGGGAGCGCTTGAACTTCTCCTGTCGAGACATACCGCTTTCGAACCGGAACTTGTGACTCCCGATTTCGCCGTTGTCCATTCGATCAATGATGATGTTGAGAATGCGCTCTCGGTTCTCTTCCCTGAGTGCCACGATGCGCGGATCGAGACCTGACGGATAGCGCTCCATCCAACTTTCGACTTCCTCACGAGTGGGAATACGCCGCACACTCCTGCCCGAGAACTGGCGGAACAGGTGGAGGGCATCTTCGAAGAAGTCCGGCTTGGCACCGCCGGTTCCGTGATTAACGGCCAGCCAGAGCTGCCGGATCGGAGTGCTCACGGCCATTGCGCCACGCAGATTCAAGTCCTGGAACTGGCGTCCTGCATGATCGACGTAGTCAAGCAACCGAATCGCAGCGTAATCGCTCCAGGAAAGGGCCTCGAACGATTCCCGATCCGAGAGATGGCCCTCGTAGTAGGCCAGAGCCTGAGGCCGCTGCTGTAATTCGTCCAGTACCCATTCCCGGATCCCGACGCATGCCTCAGTCTCGTTCTTAGAGTTACGAAGGATCTGCTCTAGCTTAGGGTTCTCCTTCAGCAGCGTCTTGACCAGGCGGTGTGATCTGACGTTGATCGCTATATGGTCGAGTTCCGCAATGGGATCCATGACTCTCTCTCCTGACCGATCGAAAGATCAACTCGCGGCGGACGGCTGCGGGAGGCGGGTCAATCTCTGCGATCTACAAGCTGGAGATGTGCCCAGTGTCTTCGTCTCTTCGAAATATACGGGGCTGGTACGTGGCAATTCCAATGGATGAAGGTCCAAGTAAAGCAATTTTCCTGAAGCGCCGCACAGACACTCGTTTCCGTGTTGCTTCCCCAAGCCTGCCACATAGAAGCTGTGTTCTCGCCAGCGTGGACGTTCAAACCTATCTTTGTCCTGCATGCGTGAGACTGTCGCGCGCCTCCGATCTGGACCAGCCTTGTTAGCGGCTGGGGATGATGCTCAATGAGTGATCAGTTCGACCGCCTCAGGGACATCCTTGCCGATCGCTACACCATCGAGAGTGTGCTCGGTGCCGGCGGTATGGCCACTGTCTACCTGGCTCACGACATCAAGCACGACCGCAAGGTGGCTGTCAAAGTGCTGCGGCCGGAACTGGCCGCGGTGCTGGGCGCCGATCGCTTCTTGAATGAGATCAAGGTCACCGCCAACCTGCAGCACCCGCACATACTGCCTTTGCACGATTCAGGCGAGGCAAACGGCATACTCTACTATGTGATGCCGTATGTGGAGGGCGAGTCCCTGCGCAACCGCATCGAGCGCGAGAAACAGCTTCCCGTGGAAGACGCGATGCAGATAAGTCGCGAAGTTGCCGATGCTCTCTCCTATGCGCACGGTCGCGGTGTGATTCACCGCGACATCAAACCTGAAAACATCCTGCTTCAGAGCGGACACGCTGTAGTTGCGGATTTCGGGATAGCACGTGCTATCGATCGTGCGGGTGGCGAGACGCTTACCGAGACAGGAATGGCACTGGGTACTCCGGCGTACATGAGCCCGGAACAGGCCGCAGGCAGCGGGGATTTGGATGGGCGCACCGATCTCTACGCTCTGGGCTGCGTGCTGTACGAGATGCTGGCGGGCCAGCCGCCTTTCACCGGACCGACCGTGGAAAGCGTAGTGCACCAGCATCTCACGGTCGAACCACCCAACATAACGTCACTGCGTCCCGCCGTCTCAGCGCAAATTGCTGGCGCTCTGGAGCGCGCACTGGCCAAGACGCCCGCCGACCGGTTCAATCCGGTAGCACTGTTCGCAGAGGCGCTGGGATCGGAACGGGCGACTGGGACAGCTGCACCGTCTGGATCTGAGGCCGCCGTGTCACAGAACTGGTCGCGCATGCGGGTTGCCCTGTTCGGCGTGGCCGGCGTAGCGGTGATTGCCGCGGCAGTGCTGATCGGGCGCCAGACGATGGTCCCATCGCGTCCGGAGGCGTCGGTCGCCGACCGAGTGGTGGTGCTGCCCTACGAGAATAGGACCGGGGATGCCACGCTGGATCCAGTGGGGCAGATGGCGGCCGAGTGGATCACCGAGGGACTAATGCAGACTGGGGCGGTGCAGGTAGTACCCAACTTCATGGTCGCGGAAGCGGCGAGTCAGTCCTTAGACGCGAATGGTGAAGTCGTGCTCAGCAGCGTCGCTCAGCGCACGGAGTCGGGAATCGCGGTGGTGGGTTCGTACTATCGGCATGACGATGACCTGGAGTTCCACTCCGAAGTAGTCGACGTGACAGCGGGTGCACCGTTCGCCACGATTGATCCCGTTTGGGGCTCAGCCGACGACCCTCGCGGAGCTATCGATTCGGTCCGTATCCAGGTGATGGGCGCTTTGGCAACCCGCTTGAGCCCGTTGACTGGCTGGGAACTTCCTCCAAACGTGCAACCGCCAACATACGAGGCTTCCCGAGCCTATGTGCGCGGCATGGAGGAGTGGACTCGTGGCGACTTTGCAGCGGCCGCGCTGTCGTTCGAACAGGCTTACATGCTAGATACCACGTACGTGCGGAGTATGATGATGGCGATGGCGGCGCACGGCAACGCCGGACACGCTGGGCAGAGCGACTCCCTGGCACAGGTGCTGCAAACTAGGCTTGACGAACTGGCGCCATACGACCGCTATCGCATGGAATACGCGGCTGCTGGCGACCGGGGCGATAGGACAGCAGCACTTGCGGCGGCACGTGCCGGTGTGGAGCTGGTGCCGTTCGGCACACTTCGATGGGCGCTCATCCGCGGCCTGATCTGGGCCAATCGGCCGAGAGAGGCCCTGGAGTCCATTCAGGGAATCCACTCGCAGTTCGTGCAGAATGGTGGTGAGTGGTATTACCACTGGGACTTCTACACGAGGATTCTCCACCTGCGCGGCGAGCACCAGCGTGAGCTTGAGGTGGCTCGCGAGGGCCGCGAACATATTCCGGGACCGCTCTACGGGATGCTATATGAAGCACGCGCTTTGGCAGCGCTGGGCAGCGTGGACGAGCTATCGACATTGGTGAGTGACATCGGCGCGGCTGCATCACAACCGACTCTCAACAACGGCGCGGCGCTCGAGGCAGTAGCCGAAGAATTGCGTGCTCACGGTCACAGCGCTGCGGCGTTCGAGACGCTGGACAGGGCGCTGGCGTGGTACTTAGGACAGGATCTCGAGTTCAAGGAGACCGTCGCGGGCCGGTCGCTGCACGGACGACTCCTCTATCTGCGCGAAGATTGGGAAGAAGCCGGTGTGGTTTTCGCAGCAGTTGTGGCTGACTCGGCCAACCTCGTGGATGCTCTGGGCTATGAGGGAGCAATTGCTGCGCGGCAGGGGGACGTCGCATCGGCCCGAGCGATCGAGAGCGAGTTGGCTGCGCTCGAGCTACCCCGCTTGAGGGGAGTGAATACGTTCTGGCGCGCCCGAATTGCCGCACTCCTCGGCGAGCGAGATGAGTCGGCCGCTTTACTGCAGCGAGCGTTCGCAGAAGGTGTTCCGCACGGTCTCTGGACGCATACGGACAGAGACCTCGAGTCACTCCACGGCTTCTCTCGGTTTGAGGAACTCGTCACACCTGAAGGCTAGGCCGCGTCGCCCACATGCCCGGCTACTCCAAACGCAGCGCCACCAAGGGGTCGGTCTTTGACGCGCGACGCGCGGGTAGGTAACTGGCCAGTTGACCGACCATAAGTAGCGTCGCGGATACCAGCGCGAGCACGAGTGGGTCCAACGCGCGCACTTCATATAGGAAACCAGACAGCAGCTGCGTCAGACCAGCGGAGAGCAGAACGCCGATCGCGACTCCGATCAGGATCGTTCTCAAGCCGGCGATCAAGACCATGCGTGTCACCCCGCTTCGCGTCGCACCGATGGCCATGCGTACTCCGAACTCGCGCGTCCGCTGACCCACATTGTACGACATAACGCCGTAAAGTCCGACATTGGCCAACACGAGTGCCAGGATCCCAAACGCACCTACCAGCGTCGCCGGTACTCGCGCAGCCCCTACGGAATACTCCAGGTACTGGTTCATTGTGAGGACGGTTGATTGCGGCACATTGGGAGCCAACCGCCGAACCTCGGTGGACAACCGTTCGACCATGGTCCGAGGATCGCCGGTCGTCTTCACAACCAGGTTAACCCGCTCCGTATACTCACCCTGACCCAGTGGAATGGCGAGGTAGGGTTCGGGTGCTTCGTGCAGCGAGGCGTACTTTCCGTTTTCGATCACGCCGATAACGGTGTATGTGATTCCCAAATCTGCCTGCACAGTGCGTCCCATTGGGTTCTGACCGGGCCAGAACCGCCGCGCCATCACCTGGTTCACCAAAGCAACGGGTTCCGCATCTGCACGGTCCCGCTCATCAATCGCGCGACCTCGCAGCACTCGAATCCCCATGGTCTCGAGGTAACCGGTGGAGATCATGTTGCGCTTGACGAGCATGAACTCGTCCGGCGCAGGCTCGTACCCGTCCACCACGACGTCATGGTGTCCGTGCACCAGGCCGAGCGGCAGGAACGCCGAGAGTGCCGCGGACTCGACACCGGGAATTGCACTCACGCGTTCGAGTAAACGCCGGTGCAGTTCGATTCCCTCTGCTTCATCGTACTGGGTGAAGCCGAGGTTTACAGGTAGCACGATCCCATCTCTGAGATCGAATCCGGGATCTATGGCGAGGGTGTTGCCCAGACTGCGGACGAACAGGCCAGCCCCGGTGAGCAACACCAGCGAGAGTGCGACCTGGGCGACGACCAGTGCGGTCTGAACTCTGGCAGTCCGCTTACTATGGCTCGTGCCGAAACTCTGATCGTCGAGTGCATCTGATTGATTGCTGCGCCACACCTGAACCGCTGGTGCCATGCCGAATAGCAGACCCGCGGCGAGAGCGACCAACAAAGTGAAGCAGAGCACACGCCAGTCGAGACCGGCGGCCAACTCCATCGGGACCTCGGTCTGCGTCAGCAGCAATTGCATAGCATCGACGGCGAGAACGGCAAACACCAGTCCCAGTACTCCCGCGATAGCCGACAGCAGTAGACTCTCGGCGAACAGCTGGCGGATTATTCGCCAGCGAGACGCGCCGAGCGAATAGCGCAACGCAATCTCGCGCCGTCGTGCTGTTGCCTTGGCTAGCTGCAAGTTGGCTACGTTGAAGCAGGCAATGAGGAGCACGAAGCCCACCACTGCCAACAGTAGGGTCGCCATGTTCTTGGCGCCGTACGTGGACTCAGGTGTACCGAGACGGCCCGCATCGAGTTCCTCAATGACGATGCCTTTGCCAGCATTGAGTTCGGGGTAGCTGGTTGTCAGATTAGAGGCTAACACCTCGAGCGATGCCAGTGCCTCCTGTCGCGTCACGCCGGGTCTCAACCGACCGGCGAGTTGCAGCCAGGGATCGACGCGACTCTCTATGTTCGGTGTCCAGGGCAGCGCTTGCTGTGCCATCGCCAAAGGACTCCACAGCGCGGGCTCGAGCACAGAGGCCAGTCCCTTGAAGTCCTCCGGCGCCACTCCAATCACTGTGAATGGGTAGTCATTGATGCGAAGCGTCTTGCCCACAATGTCAGGGTCGGACCCGAACCGGTCGCGCCATGTGCTGTAACTCAAGACCGTCACGGCATTGGCGCCGAACGTCTCGTCCTCTTCGGGTACGAACCCCCTTCCCAAACGCGGTTCGACACCCAGTACGGAGAAGTAGTCCCAGCTCACGAGTTGTCCCCAGACCACCTCCGGCATGTCAGATACCGTGATGGCCATCGGGGCGTAGCTGTGGGCGGCGAGCCCGGAAAAGACCTCGTTTTGTTCCCGGTAGTCGAGATAATCGGGATATGACGTGTTACCGTGAAGCTGGCCACCGATCTGGGACGTGAACAAGGTCACCAACCGCTCTGGCTCGGTCACTGCCAGCGGTTTTACGAGCAATGAGTTGACGAGACTGAAGATCGCCGTGTTGGCTCCGATTGCGAGCGTCAGCGTGAGGACCGCGACCAGCGTGAACGAGCGGTGCTTGACGAGGACGCGCGCGCCGTGCCTCACATCCTGTGTCACACCCAACACCGTGCCCCAACCACGGCGCGCCGCTTCTGC
>JARRLJ010000054.1:0-7481 GCA_037387025.1 Gemmatimonadales bacterium | reverse complement strand
CGCGCACGAACATGGCACCTCGAACGCGCCCGCCGAGCAGATCGCCTTGCCACAGTAAGGGCATCAACTGCACCGTCCCGCCGATATCGGATCGCGCCTGTATCTCGCATTCGGAACTCAACTGCTCGTCCGGTTGGGCCCGCACGACCACGCCGCTTGCCAACGTGGTGGGTTGAGAACCATCTGTATCCCCGGGGACAAACGAAAGCCGCGGCAGCGTACCAGTCGTATCTCCGCGGGCTCGCTGCGCGTACGCCACGGCAAATTCGTGCGCGCGACACGTCGAGTTCTGTGATATGGCAAAGTACACGGAATCACCGCGCATGCGGCTGCCCAACAACGTGGCTACGATTCTCCCGCTCCACGGTCCGTGTACAAAGATCAAGGTGGGGAATTCGGCCGCTGGAAGCGACGGTGACCGCGTGAAGGTGTGGGCGTAGTTCCGCAGGTCGCGCGGGACGAAGTAGCCGGCGGCCAAGAGCAGTGAAATGAGCAGCGCTGCGCCGGTGAATACGCGTGGCGAGAACCGGTCCCGAATCAGCAGGCGGTCCGGGGGCAACATCCGCACGAACCCAAGACCGGCCACAGCCGCCAAGAGACACCACGCCGGCGCCGCATCGCTCAGCAGCCTCGGCCCCAGCAGCAGGTCGTGATGCCAGTAGAAGGCAAACGTGAGGACCAGAGAGAGCGCCCACGCCGTAACTAGCTTCGCACCGACCGACAGCCGTTCAGCAACCAGCAGAAAGATGCCCGCAACCAGCACAACGGAAATCGGCGTCCGCACCAGGAAATACCCAAGGGCCACCAGATCCGAAGATGTATAGGCGAGTCCCTCCACCGGACCGAAGAGGTTCCCGAACGGGTCCGGATGAAATCCGAGGCCGTGATTGGGACCCAAGGACGCTGTGTAACCGAACTCGAACGGGCTAGCGAAGAAGCGTGCGTTGTAGCTTGCCACAGCAAGCACAAAAGGCAGGGCGCCGGCAAAGGCCGCGGCCACCCGGGAAGTCAGGAAGTGTCCTGGACGTTCGCGCCCGGCCAGTCCCGTGAGCCAGGTACCTCCCGTGACAACGGCTCCGATCACCAACGCAGTGAGGGAACGGGTGCCGAACGCGGCACCCACCGCGAGACCAGCGGGCACTGCCCACTGCCATCGCTCGTCGCGCGCCCGTACCGCACAGTATGCCGCCACGGTCAGCAATGCCGCCGCGGTCACGTGGCTCATGTGCGATGCAGCCAGACTCATGAGATACGGGCTCACGGCGAACAGCAGGGCTCCGGTCCGTGCCACCGTTCGGTCCTCGGGGAAGAGCCGCTCGGCCACCAGCGAAGTGAACATTGCTGTCACTGCCATGAGGAGCGGACAAACCAGCCACACAGCACCCGTGGCGAAGCCCAAACCCAACACCACCGCGTGCCCCGGGGGATACTGTGACACCCACCCCTGTTCGGTGACGATCGTATTCGCCGAGACCACGAACTCGTAGGGCCACCCCGGTGGACCAGCCAGCATCCCCTCTGCCAGATAGCGAGCGTGGATGAACTGAGCGAGAGCGTCGATCAAAACCGGCTTCGTTCGCCACACATAGTACGACAGCCCGGCCGTCATGACACCCGACAGCGACCCGACAGCGAGTGCGTACCGCGCGGTGCTCCACGAGCAGAGGTACTTGGCGGCGCGTCGCAAGGGTCGTTCGAACGTCTCCGGTGGAACGAGGAGGGCAGCCACAAATGCCAGCGCCACCACAAGCGCCGTTCCCAGTAGCGTGAAAACGGCATATGAATCGGTCAGGCGAGTGGCCTCGCGGGCAATTGGGGTTGTTTGCGAGGACAGCAATC
Source organism: Gemmatimonadales bacterium (assembly GCA_037387025.1). Taxonomy (GTDB): domain Bacteria; phylum Gemmatimonadota; class Gemmatimonadetes; order Gemmatimonadales; family GWC2-71-9. Next base: position 5,642 of record JARRLJ010000054.1, on the reverse strand, counting down.
GCCAGAACGGTACCACTACCAGGATTACGAGGCTGGCGCCGGTCAAACGACGCAGCAGGCGGAGGAACGATTGAGGTGCGCTCAAGGGCCGGGGCGTCGCATCAATCACGCTGGGGCAGGCGCGACCAAAGAGCCGAGTCGGCGCGAACGTGCGGTGCGAGCAGCCGCCGCATGCGGGTTACCAACTCCATGTTCTCCCGCTTCATGAGGCTCTGTGACTCTCCTGGGTCGGTCTCGAGATCGAACAGCGCTTCGAACCGGTTCTCGCCCCAGATGTAGTGATAACGTCCGACGACAAGCGACTTCATGGTTGGTGCGCCACGGATGTCCGTGAGTTGGGACAACACTGGCTCTACGGACGAATCTACTTGAGAGTCACGCCAGTATCGCTCGAGTGACGCCCCAGGGAAGGGATCGCCTTCGGGCAACCCGGCGAGGTTGACGATGGTAGCCGGGATCTCTCTGAGCGACACCGGTGCGGCGACCCGCATTCCCGCTGGCAGGTGGTCACCGTACACCATGATCAACGGCACGTGGAGCGCCGGCATGAACAGGCTGTTTCCATGTACATGCAGGCCGTGTTCGCCGAACTGCTCGCCGTGATCGGATGCGACGATCACGATTGTGTTGTCCATGGCTCCCGCCGTACGCAACTCATGCAACAGGACACCAACTTGCTCGTCGATGAAGGCGATGGTGCCGTCGTATGCTGCTTCTTCGGCTTGCACCTCCTCAGGCGTCATCTGCTGCCTTTGCGGCCGCGCGGCCCACCGAAGAAAGTAGTTATTGATGTCGTTGCGTCGTGGTGTCGCCGTGCCAAAGCGTTCTTGGAACCGTGCTGGTGGCAGGTAGGGCTCGTGCGCGTCCATGTAGTTGACGAATGCAAAGAACGGGCGGTCCAGGGGTCGGCGGTGTATCCAACTGACGAACTCTTGGGTCACCTCCCCTGCATCCTTAGCACCGAGAACATCGTAATCCGACAATAGGCGGTGCAACGTGCGGCTCCGAGCTAAACGTCGGCCGAGCGCCGTACTCACGAGGAACTCACTGGCATTGATGCGGTAGCCCTCGTAGTGTACGAACCCCCGCGTGATTCCGGACTCGTACTCACAGTAGACCAGATTCCCCACAAAGCCCGCGGTCATGAAGCCGCGCGAACTCAGTTGCTCGGCGAGAGTCGTGTGCTCGCCCGCATACGGAACAAGAAAATTGGTGCTGAATTCGTAGGGCAAACGGCCCGTGAAGATGCTGACATGCGACGGCAACGTCCATGGAGCCGTGGCGATCGCCTGGTCGAACACGACGCCGCGCTCGGCCAGTCGTTCCAGGTTTGGCGTAGTCTCCTTGGGATACGCGTACACGCTCATGTTCGCTGCCCTTACCGTATCCAGAATCAACAGCAGAATGTTTGGAGCACTGGGCGGTGGTGCGGGGAGTCCGGCGAGGCGAGCGCGTTCCCGGACCGCGGCGGTCACGTTCATTCCAACTACCGTCACCACGAGGGCGGCCGCCATCCAGGGAGCTGTCCGTCTCACGAGGCGTAGGAATCCGCCCGCACTCCTATTTGCCAAGCGGGCAGCCTGTACCGCCAAGCCTCCAGCCAAGAGCACCACGGCAGCATCGTAGAGTCTCGGATACAGATACAACACACTGAGAATGCAGAAGAACGCCAGGGTTCCGACCACCACGCGGAGGGAGAGGAACGTCGGCTTGATCCGTCCCAGCAATGCGAGTAGCGGTGCCACAATGGCGAGTAGGGCGGTCATCGCGAGTGGAGCCATCCACACCACATGGGGACTGAGCCAGAGGTAGCTGTGTCGGATTCGCACGCCGGGATCGGCCCATCCGGCTGGTGCAGAGGCCAGCGAACCGATCTTGATTACGGCGAGCACTGCGATCTCGATCGCGCCCGTGACGAATCCCAACCAAAGCACGACAAGTCCGAGATCCAACGCTCCGAGCTTGGTTACATGGTTTTCGGTGTGGTTTGCGGAGGGGCCTGCGGCGTTTGCGGTGCTTGCTATGGCGATTTGCCTCCGCTGCGAGTCCAGATGAGGACCACGCCGCACTTGGGATTCCCGGCCACGCGATACTTGGGCGGAATCGATGCGGTACCGGTGTAGATCTCCATACCTGCAATAGCTCTGGGGATTACTGTGTTCAGATCAGAGCCGTCCGCGTGTATGTCGTCTATGTAATACTGCACTCCGCATTGATTGAAGCCGTCTCGTATGCTTGGCGCACCCCGGCTACTGGATACCTGTCCCGAGACATGGACGCGGAATCCCGGAACCCGCCTCAGCAACTCAGACGTCTGGGCGGGATTCAGCTCCATTATCTCTTCGTGCGTGAAAAACGTGCCCGTTTCGACCTGCCGGCGGCGGATGAATCCCACCTGGTCAAGCCTCTGGTTTACCTGTTCCGCCTCCACCACCACGGCCTCGAGTTCCGTGGCCAACGGAGCGATCATGAAGCTCCCCAGGTCGACGGTAGCCGCTCTAGTGATGGTGAAATCCAGTGCCACGGAGCCGGAGGTGTACCCCAGTCTGCGAACGTGGAGGTTGATGCGCCCTCCCGCGACACCGTCCAGTCGAAACCGACCGAGCGAGTCTGTCATGGTGGTGATCCGCTGTTCCACGATCTGGATCGTCGCCCCCTGGACCGGCAGTCCGGTAGCCGAGTCCATCACGATGCCCAGGAAGGTGGCCCGCTGAGCATCGAGGGGGATGGGAGTCAGTGCCACCAGTGTAGCCAGGAGAGCTGTCGGTCGCATAGTCGTCTCCGGGTGCCCGTTTTTCAATATACCCCTAGCCACGCGCTGAGGCTCCCTGCTAGGGCCGATACACCATCCCCCGCGCCTCCGCCTGCTGACGCGATAGGGTGACGGGAAGGATCGTTTGCTGATTGTATATGGCCCCGCGGAGGTTGGCACGACTCAGGTCGGCGTAGCTCAGGTCGGCCCCTCTGAGGTTGGTGCGCCGTAGGTTGGCCCCGCTGAGATCTGCATCCCGCAGCAGGGCGCTTGACAAATCGACCCTTTCGAGACGCGCGTTCTGTAGCTTGGCCCCGGTCAGGTCGGCCAAGCGCAGATCCGCCCGGTCCATGACGGCGTCGGTCAGGTTCGCGCCCCGCAGGTCGGCCGACCCAAAGTCCGAGTTCCGCATGGTCACCCCAACGAGCACCGCATTCATTAGCTTGGCTCCCCTGGCCTGCGCCCCGTGCATGTCGGCTCCGGACAAATCCATTCCGTTCAAGCTGGCCTCACGCAGATCGTGACCTCGTAGCCCTCCGCATTCGCCGACGTAGCCTGGATTCGACCCTTCTTTGCCTTCCTCATTGACGCACTTCCCGTCTTCGTAGCGAAATCCCACGAACTCCTGCCCGGCGGCATTGGCCGCGAGCGTCAGGAGTAGCCCGGCCGTGACCAGGCACATAGTGCGGAACGACATCGGATGCATTGGTTCGCCGTGAACGCTCTTCGACATGGTCAGCCCCTCCAATCCCCAGGGGTGGTGACTTTTTGCTCGGGTGTGGGGTATTGCAATTACCCGGCGGTGACGGTTACTCTACGGCCCGAAGCCGCCCGAAGTTCCCTAACCTACAGGAGATGCTCGATGGTGGCCAGCACCCGCGCAAAGGCGTGCGTTTCCATCCTCGGGGCGGCGCTTCTCGCTTCATGTTCGAGTGATCTCGTCCTGGGGCCGGATCCGACAACCCCCTTCACGGCAGTCAGCGTCGGCGTGCTGCACACCTGCGCCCTCACCGGCGACGGACAGGCTTATTGCTGGGGCTGGGGCGAGCACGGTCAGCTGGGCAACGGCCAAACCGATGATGCCGACGTCCCCGTTGCCGTGGAAGGGAGCCTCGCATTCACGGCCATCACTGCGGGCGCAGGGCATACCTGCGGGACCGTATCGAGCGGGGAGACACACTGCTGGGGTCTCAACCAGAGCGGCCAGCTCGGGACCGGTGGGACCGCCAATTCGCCGGTTCCCATTGAGGTCGCGGGTGGGGTTTTCTTTGCCACTATCAGCGCCGGCGGTACGACCACATGTGGTCTGACCGCGGATGGCAGCGCCTACTGCTGGGGATACAACGGACAGGGGCAGCTGGGCGATGGCACGATCCAGGATCGGTCCACTCCCGTTGAGGTGGTAGGTGGGTTCGAGTTCGCATCCATCAGTGCGGGTGAGTTCCACACCTGTGGAGTGACACCCACCGGCGCAGCCTACTGTTGGGGCCAGAACCAGGACGGACAGCTGGGTAGCACACCGAACGATCCGAAACAGCCCTCACCGGTCGCAGGTCGGCTCACGTTCAGTTCGATCTCGGCCGGCCTGGCTCATACGTGCGGCGTGACCATCGACGGTGACGCGTACTGCTGGGGCCGGAATGAATTCGGCCAAATTGGCGACGGGACCGAAAGCAACCGGAGCGTGCCAACCCTGGTGACGGAGGGTACTGACTACACCGAGGTGCTCGCCGGCGGTGCCTACTCGTGCGGTCTCCGCACCTCGGGTGAGGCCTGGTGCTGGGGCATAAACCAGGGAGGCCAGCTAGGGGCACTCGCCCCCGACCTCTGCAGCCAGGAGGACGAACTCGGCTTCATATCCAGTTCTTCCTGCAGCCACAAACCCATTCAGGCGGCTGAGAGCCTGCTATTCACCACCATCAGTGGGAGCACGCAGCACACCTGTGGGTTGACCACCGATGATGGTGTCTACTGTTGGGGATTGGGCACTCGGGGCCAGTTGGGGAATGGCCAGCGCGGATCGAACTACCTCTCGGTGGACCCGGTACGCGTTGCCAGGCAACCGTAAACGAAGGGGTGATCCCTTGGAGGGTTTTGTGCCTAAGACGACTACGATCCTGATGTTGGCCGTAACCTCGGCGGCCTGTTACCAATATTTCCCTGTGGAGGACGCTGCCCCACTGCCGGATCCGGGGGCGGAGGTTCGGGTCCGCCTCAACACGCCGCAGCCTCTGGAAGTTGGCACTATGAGGATCAGTGACATTAGTACCGTGGAGGGCGACGTATACCAGGCCGCGGGGGACACGCTCGGGTTGTTTTCGCGGCAGATCTACTCGGCGTACGGATCAAAGCACTTCACGAACGGAGCCGTATTCTACTTTGACCGCTCGCAGTTCGGGCGGATCGAGCAACGGAAGCTGGTACCCTGGAAATCAGGCGTCGCAATCGGTGCCGCCGCCGTCGCTGTGGCGGCGGTGATGTACTTCACCCTGGACTTGGGTGGTGGCGCAGAGGGCGACGGTGGGAACGGCAACCCGCAGACGCGAAACGGTGTCTCGATTCCCGTCGGCCTTCTCATTCCGCGCTGAACGCCACAACTAGCCACAGCCGCAGGGCCTCACGGCCAGCGGGATACAATTGAGGCGAGCCACGCTGCTTTGTGACTCGCCTCAGGTTCAGGTTTTGGTTTTGACCGTCAGGCCTTCACTACCGAATCAACTACCACACGGTACCTCGGCCGGCCAATCGGGATTTAGGAAACAGTTGGCGTCCAGTTCGGCCTTGGTGATGGGCCAGAACGTGCCTGGCGCCGACACCGCCGTGCTGGCGGCCTGCCAATTGTCCGACTGGATTCCAAACCGGTACATGTCGCTCATACGCCGCATTTGCA
>JARRLJ010000053.1:0-7506 GCA_037387025.1 Gemmatimonadales bacterium | reverse complement strand
GCCGTCGGTTTCGCGCAAGGGTTGGGAGCTAGTCGGCGAGGTTTCTTAGGCCCGATTCGGCGGTTGTGCTGCCGGCTTCCTCGACTATCTTACCTTGCGGCCGCAGGTGAAGTTTTTCAAGCAGGTCCTTCTCGTGCGGTCGTCTCGCATTTTTAGCAATTCCTTAACTCAAACTCCGCCTTGCCAGCGGGTGACAGGGGCTTGCCGGTCCGGAGTCGCTTAGTGTTTCGCAACCGTGCCTTGACAATGCGATTCTTGCTGGTTGCTGCACCGCTCATCGCGGTTGCCGCAGTCCTGCTCATGGCCGGCGTACCGTCCGGCATCCCGCAAGACACACCACAGGACACGGCAGCTGCAGATACCGCGTACGAAGCCCCAGAGATAGCCGATACCACATCCCTCGAAGGTCCGCGCCAACCCGTCTTTTTCCGTCACGACCGGCACGCGGGCCAATACCAAATCGACTGCCAGTATTGTCACATGTACCTGGAAACGAGTCCGAAGCCCGGGATTCCGTCGGTGTCGACGTGCATGAACTGTCACCTGATTGCCGGAACGGGCATCGCCGAGGTCGATTCCGTGAGGGCGTATGACCGCGAGGGCAGGGTGATCGAGTGGATCGAGATTCACAAGCTCGCGCAGTTCGTTCACTTCCCGCATCAAGTGCATGTGACCGCAGAAGTCGACTTCGAAGTCGTATGCGAGGATTGCCACGGTCAGGTGGACCGCATGGTACAGATCTACCAGTTCGCACCGCTCAAGATGGGATGGTGTCTCGACTGTCACAAACAGAAAGCCGAGGAATTCGACACGCCGGTGTCCACGGATTGCTCGGTATGCCACTACTGACCGGGAGACGCGTTGGCTGACGGGATGAATCGAAGGAGGTTTCTCAAAGTACTCGGCGTAACAGGCGGGGGAGCCACGGCGCTATCCGGCTGTTCGACCGACAAGGTTGAGAAGCTCATTCCGTATCTGGTTCCCCCAACTAGCGAGATACCGGGCGTTGCCACTTGGTATGCGTCCACCTGCCGCGAGTGCCCGGCGGGGTGCGGGTTTCACGTCAAGGTGCGTGAAGGACGGGCCGTCAAGGTCGAGGGCAATCCCGACAATCCGGTAAACAGAGGTAAGCTCTGTTCGCGTGGTCAGGCTGCCACGCAGGGGCTGTACAATCCAGACCGAGTTCGCGGTCCACTGGCTCGCGCTGCCGATGGCACACTCGAGCCGATATCGTGGGACGATGCGATCGCTCGCATAACTGAGCGTCTCGCCTCGGCGGAGCGAGAACACGTGTGGTTCGTCATGGGTAACGAGACCGGCTCATTCGATAGGCTGGTCGCGGAATGGCTCGCAGCACTGGGTGCGAACCCGCGCATAGTGTATGAGCCCTTCGGATACGAAGCGCTCCGTCTCGGCAACCGCTCTGTATTCGGTACCGATTCACTCCCGTCATACGATCTTGCCGCGGCCCGCTACGTGCTCTCTTTCGGTGCCGATTTTCTGGAAACCTGGCTGAGTCCTGTCGAACAGGCACGACAGTTCGCGGAGGGACACAGCTACCACGATGGTGAGATGGGCCGGTATGTGCACGTCGAGCCGCGGATGAGCATGAGCGGCATGAACGCCGACGAGTGGATTGCCCCGGTTCCCGGAACGGAAGGTTTGCTGGCCCTGGGCATCGCCCATGTCATAGTGCGTGATCGCCTGGCGGACCTTCCATCCGACATTTCACGCGTACAGAGCCTGCTGGGTGAACACGATCCCGCAACGGTTTCGAACGCGGCCGGTGTGCCCGCCGAAACGGTGGAACGATTGGCACGCGAATTTACCGCATCCGTAAGCGTCGCGCTCGCCGGAGCGGTCGGTGCGCAGCATGCCGAGGCCCACGCTACTGCGGCGGCTGTGAATATCCTCAACTACGTAGCCGGCAACGTGGGACGCACGGTGACGTTTGGTGCAGATATCAACCCGGCAGGCGAATCGAGCTACGCCGGGCTCGCGTCCCTGGTGGGAGCGATGCAAGATGGACGAGTCAGCGCGCTCTTCGTGCATGGCGCGAACCCGGCATATGCAACACCGGGGGAGCTCGGCTTTGCGGGTGCCATGCGAGGTGTTGAATTCAAGGTGAGTTTCGCGCGCTTCATGGACGAGACCGCTGCCGAGGCCGATTTGATTCTTCCGGATCACGATCCTCTCGAACAGTGGAACGACTTCGAGCCGCGTGTAGGTGTACGGGCTCTGCAGCAACCGGTGATGCAACCGGTGTTCGATACGCGGCAGACCGGTGATGTGTTGCTCGCTGTTGCGGCCCAGCTGGGCGGTTCGGTCGCCAGCACATTCACCGCGGCCAGCTATAAGGACTACCTGCAAGCCGGATGGCGGGCTGTTCAACGCGACGTCGGCGACCGCAGTCCGTTCGAGACGTTCTGGACCAGTACCCTGCAGCAGGGCGGCGTTTGGACCGAAGCACCTACCCGGCCAGTGCGCCTCGCGGCCGGAGCGGGCACAGCAGCGGGCGCCGCCTGGTCGGCCCCGGGAGACGACGAGTTTACGCTAATAGCCTATCCGTCGACGAACTTGTTCGATGGGCGAGGCGCCAACAGGCCGTGGCTGCAGGAAGTACCCGACCCGGTCACGAAGGTTACGTGGGATGCCTGCGTAGAGATCCATCCGGAGAGAGCCGCCGAGTTGGGGATCGCGGCGGGAGACCTGGTGGAGGTGACTTCGCAACACGGCAGTGTCACCGTGCCAGCATATCTCTATCCGGGGCTGAGACGCGACGTGGTGGCCATGCCCATAGGGCAGGGCCACACGGAATTCGGGCGTTACGCAACAGATCTGGGTGCCAGTGCGTTCGACCTGCTTGGCGCACAGGCCACCGAGTTTGGCGGCATGGGACACTACACGGCGGTGACGCTGCGGCACGCGAACCGCCACGAACGTTTGGCCAACCCGGAGGGCCGGACCAGGCAGATGGGGCGCGGTATCGCGCAGGCCACGACACTCGCAGCGCTGACTCATCCGGAAGAACAGCACGAAGAAGAGCATGCGGAGCACGCAGCGCCCGTGCCGGAACACGTGGAGGAAGTGCTGGAGCAGTGGCAGGAAGCGCAATACGACGAGTGGCGGCAGCGTGGAAACTATGCCGTCGAGGATCTCCCCAACTGGTCGATGAACATCGACCTCTCCAAGTCCACAGGATGCAGTGCCTGCGTGACCGCCTGCTACGCTGAGAACAACAGTCCCACGGTAGGGCGTCGGTTGATGATTCGGGAGCGCGGCATGGCGTGGATGCGTATCGAGCGGTACTTCGAAGGCGGCGAAGGAGATGAGCCGCTCGAAACTCGGGTCTTACCCATGCTGTGTCAGCATTGCGGCAATGCGCCATGCGAGCCGGTTTGTCCGGTGTTCGCGGCATACCATACGGCCGACGGATTGAACGCACAGGTATACAACCGCTGCGTCGGTACCCGCTACTGCTCCAACCACTGCCCGTACAAGGTGCGCTACTTCAACTGGTTCGATCACTCGAACGAGAACGACCCGGCACATTCATGGCCCGATCCGCTCCACTGGCTGTTGAATCCGGACGTGACTGTCAGGTCCAAGGGTGTGATGGAGAAGTGCACCTTCTGTGTCCAGCGGATTCGAGCCAGACAGAACGAGGCAAAGCTGTCGGGCGAGGAGATTGTCGACGGTGACATCGTCACGGCATGTCAGCAGTCGTGCCCGAGTAATGCCATAGTGTTTGGCGACATAAATGACCAGAACTCCAGGATTAGGGCCCTGGCGCAGGATGCCAGGGCGTATTCCGTGTTGGATGGACTGAACACGAGACCTTCGGTGACGTACCTGAAGAAGGTCAGGAACACGGCCACCGACTAAGGCGGAAGAAAGCAAATTGGCGCTGATATTGACTGAGACGAGATGGCAACACTAGCGCAGCCACAACCGGAAACACTACCGACGTACGACGACGTCACTCGTGACATCGCGGCTACGCTTGGCAAACCCAAGAGAGGATACTTCGTCCTGCTTGGGTTCGTACTGGTGGTGCTGGCTATTGGCGTGGGCGCGCTGCTGTACCAGGTGCGGTACGGTCTCGGCGTCGCCGGTTATCGCCCGCCGGTCTTGTGGGGCGTCTACATCACGACGTTCGTGTTCTGGGTCGGTATAGCGCACTCGGGTACGCTAATCTCGGCAATCCTCTATCTGTTCCGGTCTGCGTGGCGTACATCCGTATATCGGACAGCAGAAGCTATGACGGTGTTCGCTGTCATGACCGCCGGTTTGTTCCCGTTGATCCACGTGGGACGAATCTGGTACGCCTACTGGTTGTTCCCCTATCCAAACCAGCGCCAACTGTGGGTGAACTTCAAGTCTCCGCTCATTTGGGACGTGTTCGCCGTGTCGACCTATTTCACGGTGAGCACCTGTTTCCTCATCGTAGGCCTGATTCCCGACGTCGCAGCGATACGCGACCTGGCGACGGGATGGCGCAAGAAACTGTATCAACTGACCGCGCTCAGCTGGCGCGGCACCGACCAGCAGTGGCGTCATTACACCAGGGCATACCTGTACCTCGCCGCGCTGGCGACTCCGCTGGTGCTTTCAGTGCATAGTGTGGTCTCCTGGGACTTCGCTATGTCGATTGTGCCCGGCTGGCATGCCACGATCTTCGCCCCGTATTTCGTGGCGGGCGCCATCTACTCCGGCGTTGCAATGGTCATAACGCTGTTGGTACCACTGCGCAAAGTGTTCAACATGGAGCGCTACATCGCGGTCAAGCATTTCGAAAACTTGGCCAAGCTGTTGTTGCTGACCGGATTGATCGTTGGATATGCGTACGCAGTTGAATACTTCATGGCCTGGTACAGTGGAAATCCGTTCGAGAGAGCTTCGTTCTGGAACCGCGCGTTCGGAGAATACTGGTGGGCTAGCTGGACGATGATCTTGTGCAACGGCGTGTTGCCGCTGTTCCTGTTCTTCAAGAAGATCAGGACCAGCATTCCGGCGCTGTTCGTGCTGTCGCTGTTCGTCAACCTCGGTATGTGGTTCGAACGTTTCGTGATCATCGTTGTTTCGCTCTCGTTTGAGTACGAACCCTACCAAATGGGGCACTATACTCCTAGCTGGGTGGAGTTCGCGATTCTAGCCGGCAGCTTCGCTTGGTTTTTCATGTGGTTCCTGTTGTTCGCCAAGAACTTCCCGACGGTAGCGATCACGGAAGTGAAGGAGATCATGCCGATGCCGCGGAAAAGGAGTGCGCACACGTGAAGCGTGAGCCAAGTGGTGTGATCGCTGCATTCCGTCACGTCGACGCAGCTGTTGACGCGATCCGCGGCCTCAAGGAACTCGGTTACAAGGACTTCATTGTCTACACTCCCGTACCCAATGTAGAAGTCGCTGCGGCGGTGGGACACAAAGTGAGTCCGGTGAGACTGTGGACGTTGTTCGGAGGACTGCTTGGTGCGACTACCGGGTTTGCCATGACCATCTGGATGTCCTACGACTACCCGCTCGTGGTAGGTGGCAAGCCGCTTGGCTCGGTCGTGCCCTACGTGGTTATAGGGTTCGAGTTGACGATCTTGTTCGGAGCGCTGGCGACGCTACTTGGGGTTGCGTACAACGCGTGGAGGACTAACCAAAGAGGTGGGTTCGATCCGCGATTTACCAATGATACGATCGGGATCTTCGTGCCATGTGACGTTGGCCGGAGCAGGGCAATCGAGGAGCTACTGAACAAGAATGGCGCTGAGGAGGTGCGGTATGAGGCGTAGCCTCCCGCTGTTCGTGCTCGCGCTATTGCTGGGGAGTTGTTCACGCGATTCGTGGCAGCGCTCGCCTGGGCCGGATGACGTGGTGAAGCTGGTACCCTGGTTTGCCTTCATGGACGAGAACGTGGCTATCCAGCCGTACAAGATGATGCGGGAGCCGGTCGAAGGAGCCGTTCCGGTCGACGGTGTCGAGCCGCCCCTGCCGGTACTGCCAGCGAACTTCGAAGCCATCGACGCACTGCGCAACCCCGCGCAGAATACGGCAGAATCGTTGGAAACGGGGAAGAAATACTTCGACATCTTCTGCATGCCATGCCACGGTGAGACCGGAGCTGGCGACGGACTAGTGAATGCAAAGTTCCTGATAGCGCCGAGCCTGCTGACGGACAGGGCCAAGGACCTCAGCGACGGCATGATCTACTCGATCATTCGCCACGGCCGTGCCGCTATGCGGCCGTACGGCGAGGGCGTCAGAGGTGTCAATCGGTGGCACGTGGTCAACTACGTGCGCCAATTGCAGGGAGCGTCACAATGACCGCCGAGCAGCAGCTGGAGGTATACAAGCGCGGTCTGAACCCCCCGACACAAGGGTTCATCTTGGCAGGTGTCGCCCTCGCGGTGATTGGACTCGTGTTGTTCGTGATGCTGCTCATGGGTGACGATCCTGGTCGGGCGTGGCGCATGTTCCACGTAAACTTCTTGTTCTTTACGGGATTCTCAGTCGGCGCGATCATCTTTGCCGCAACGCAGAAGATTGCCAAGGGGAATTGGGCTGGACCGATCGTGCGGTTTGCGGAAGCGGCGGTCGCCTTCCTGCCGATCTCGCTCGTGTGCTTTCTGGTCCTGTTCATGGGCAAGCATCACCTGTTTCCATGGATCGAACATCCGACACCAGCGCGGGGCAATTGGCTGACCGTCTCATGGGTGTTTTGGCGAGACCTGGTTGCTTTGCTGGTCGTGTTCTTTGTGGCGATTGCGTTCGTGTACAATGACATGAAGCCCGACCTGTACGAACTGAGGAATCAAGTGAACGGTTGGCGTCGCAGGTTGTACGACCGGCTCGCGGGAGACTACGACGGATCTCCCGAGGCGTTGGCCAAGGTCGAGCACCGTGTGTACTGGCTTGCTCCGGTGTTGTGCATTATCTACGCGTACACGTTCACCATCCTAGGCTTCGACTTGATTATGTCGCTTGCCCCCTACTGGTTGAGTAACCTGTTCGGCGCGTTCTTCTTCATGGGCGCGTTCCTCACCGGGCTCACCATGCTCGCGTTGTTGATGGTCTATTGGCGTAAGCGATTAGCGCTGCAGGAAGTGATCGACGTACACGACTTTCACGATCTGGGCAAGCTGATCTTTGGCTTCTCGATCTTCTGGGCCTACCTCATGTTCAGCCAGTTTCTGGTAATCTGGTACGGAAACCTGCCGGAAGAGACTTCTTTCCCGTTCTACCGGCTCTGGGGTGAATGGCGCACCCTCGCCGTCACCGTTGGTGTGATGGTGTTTCTGATTCCGTTCTGGGGTCTCATATGGGTCAAGGCCAAGATCACTCCGTTCACGTTCACACTGTTCGCTGCAGTTAGCTTCGTCGGAGTGTGGCTCGAGCGATATTTGTTGGTGCAACCGTCGCTCACCGAGCAAGGGCCGGTGTTCGGGCTTCCCGAGTTCGTCATCTCGCTCTGGTTCGTGGGCATTTTCCTCTTGGCTTACGGGCAATTAGCCCGTAAGC
>JARRLJ010000052.1:0-7529 GCA_037387025.1 Gemmatimonadales bacterium | reverse complement strand
GACGCCATCGAGGAAGCGGCGCCGCCGGGCAGCATCGATTTCATTGCCGAAAGCAGTCTGTCGCTCCTGCCGGAGCGCCGGCTGAAGCGGCTTGCCCACAACGGCTTCAAAGCCTTGTTGCCTGGCATCGAGTCGTGGTTTGACCTGGGCAACAAGTCCAAGACCGGAAAGCAGACCGGGGAGCAAAAGGTCCAACGAGTTTCTGAGCACGTTAACATGATCATGGAGCATATCCCCTACGTCCAGACCAACTTCGTTCTGGGCCTCGACGTGGACGAGGGACCAGAGCCGTTCGAGCTGACCAAGCGCTTTGTTGACCTCACACCGGGTGCATTCCCTGGCTACTCCTTGCTCTCCGGCTTCGGAAGTGCGGCTCCGCTCAACCTCACGTATCAACGCGACGGTAGGATCCTGCCGTTCCCGTTCCACTTCCTCAACAACAATCACGCGATGAACGTCCGGCCCAAGAACTATTCTTGGGCTGACTTCTATGATCGCGTGATCGACCTGAGCAAACACACGTTCTCGTGGCGTTCGATCTTCCATCGGTATAGGGCAGTGAAAGCGAGAATTCCTCGCTGGATGAATGTCGTGCGTGCCATATCATCCGAGGGTTTCGGAAGAATCAAGTACTACACAGAGGTTCGCAGGAGACTCGACTCGGACCCTCAGTTCCACCGTTATTACGAGGGAGAAACGACCCAACTGCCGGACTTCTTCGTGAATCGTGTAAAGCATGATCTGGGACCACTGTGGAAATGGTTGCCGGAGGGCGCACTGGACCATGATCCGTGCGCCTATCTCAAGTCAGCCGAGACCGCACAGCTGGTGCGGATGAGAGCTGCAGCTGGCGCGTAACATTCACCAGGAGCGATAGGCTGAGCAGCACCACAATCAAGTTTGCCCGGGCGTCAGAGTTCCACGCCGAACTCAAGGCGCGAGTATCCCAGTACTTCGAATCGTCCCGACTTCCACCACGCGATGTGCCAAGTATGTATGCCAAGTCAGCGATCATCCTGACTTGGTTCGTGGCATCGTACGTCTTGCTCGTGTTCGTAGCCCAGAGCTGGTGGATCGGTATGCTGCTGGCAGTATCGGTGGCACTGGCGGCAGCTGCAATAGGGATGAACGTACAGCACGATGGCTCACACGGAGGTTACTCCGACTCCAAGCTCGTCAATGGCATAGCCGCCGTGACCTTGGATATCATCGGCGGAAGCTCTTATCTGTGGCGCTGGAAGCACAACGTCTTACATCACACCTTCACCAACATCGAAGGAGCCGACGACGACATCAATGTCGGCCCGTTGGGGCGGCTTGCCCCCGAGCAACCACGCTACCGCCTGCACAGGTTCCAGCACTTCTACATGTGGCCGCTCTACGGATTGGTGGCACTCAAGTGGCACTTGGTCGACGACTTCAAGGAAGTAATCAGAGGACAGGTCGGGACTCGGAAGGTCCCACCACCCGGCGGCAAGGATCTGGCTATATTCGTCGGCGGCAAGATCGTGTTCGCCCTCATAGCGTTTGCGATTCCCGCCTTGATGCACCCCATTTGGGTAGTCGCTCTGTTCTACTGTTTCACTGCCATCACTATTGGGATTGTGCTGGGGATCGTATTCCAAATGGCTCACTGCGTTGAGGAGGCCGACTTCCCAACACCAATCGACGGATCAAACCGCATGGAAGATGAGTGGGCGGTGCATCAGACGGTTAGCACCGTCGATTTCGCCCGGCATAACAGGCTGCTGAGCTGGTATATCGGTGGCCTGAACTTCCAGATTGAACACCACCTCTTCCCCAAAATCTGCCACTTGCACTACGCCGAGCTGGCACCGATCGTGGAATCGGTGTGTGCGGAATTCGGGATAAAGTACAGCTCACACCGAACGTTGCGTTCTGCTATGTCTTCACACTACCACTGGCTTCGCAGAATGGGCCGTGCCGAACCCGGTGGCTCGCCGACACCACATACGGCTTGACCCTCGCCGAGCATGCCGTAGCCACAAACCGCTACTCATCTCCTATCGTCCCCCATCCGTAGTCACCTCTTCCCCCTCGTCGGGACGAGTGGGCCACCCCACCCTAAGGTCATTCCAATGAAGCATGGTGTTGAACACGAAAGCGTGACTGCCGAACGTCTCTAGCCGCCAGAGCGGTCTGATCGCGAAGAGCACCACGTGTCCCTCACCGACGGGTACATCGACAATCGCGGGCGTTCCGGCAATCTCACTCTCGCCGCTCAGCATGCCACTCATCAGCACGTCTTCCTTCGCGAAGCTCATCACGACTCGCGGGATCTCCCTTTCCCAAACTTCATCCCGCAACCACTCAGGCGAACTCGTTCCCCCGTCGTTCTTGTTGATCTCGAACACGGGTTGCGAGCTGAAGTAGGCACCAACTGAGTCTGGATACCCGTACACTATGGGACTCGAGTCGTCTTCTATGGTCGTTCTCAGCACCGATCCGCGCGCGACCAGTTGGCGTGGAGTCCTAATGCTCACACGTCGTGTTATGGCCATCTGAATCGGAAAGGCCGCTGCACCACCTTCCGTTCTGAACACCCCCCCACCCTCTACGAAAGCCTTGAGATTCTTCAAGCCATCGTATCCCATGCCGCGCCTCAAATCATCTGTCTCATCGATGGTTCCGATGGCCGAGTACTCATCCGTTGTTCGCCACGGGATGGGCTCACCTACAACCGTCGTTCCACTGACTAGGTCTTGAGGACTGGATCGGTGATTTGGCATGATTACGACGTCGAAGTCCGTGAGATCATTGACGCCGAGATCTTGTTCCGAGAGATACGTGTAGGGGATTTCGAACCGGTCGAATGTCAGGCGCCACCAACCGGCGTCTTGCGGCGTCGAGACCCAGGTGTGAACGAGGGCAACCCGCGGGACTTCAAGGTCGTGTGTCGGAACCGATGGCCTATCTCTGACGCCCCTCACTTCGATCCCGAGTTCCTCAGCCGCAGATTCCAGACGCTGCTCCAGGTCCGCGGGATTCCCCTCGCTGGGAACCACCAGACTCCCAGCCTTGTACTCCCGGTCATCCATCTCGAAGTCCTGCTCCGCGGCTTGCATCTGAACGTCCTCGAGCCTGAACCGGAACATCGCGATGTTGTCGTCGGTCGTGTTGTTGACCAGATAGTAGTCGCGGTTCCGGTGCTCCAGTCGGCCCGTGATCACCGCCGGTTCCGTGAGCGGATTCGTTCTGGCTTCCAGAATGGTCGAATCTGCAACGGGAATGGCCTCAACGCCGTGTAGATACGGTAACGTCCATCCCACATCGTCGTACGGTGGTGTCTCACCACTGGGGAACTCCTGTTCGCCCAACAGCACCTGCACCACCGTGCGGTATGGCTGATCCATCCGTATCACGAACGAGCCCTCGGCCGCACTATTGAGCTCCTCATCGTCCCCTCCGGATGACCATTCTAGTTCGCGTCCCGCTACGCCCACCTCGACACCCTGCTGCAGCAGGAGGTTCGCCAGGTTGACGGCCGCCGCAGGCCGGCGCTGTTCTCTGGGGATCACCCAGGCGAACGGCGCCTCTGTCATGCCGCGCTCTACTGCGCGCACGCCACGTAAATAGAAGTGTTCAAGAAACTTCTCACGGTTGTCCGCAGTGTACTTGAGGGCCACCAAGACCCCACTCTGCATGTAATTGGTGTTGTTCCTGAGTGACCATGTCACCTTCTCGAGTGGCGGGTTCGGGCGGTACCATTCTCGCGACGTAGCACGCGCGGGTAACTCACGCTCCCTTGTATCCGCGCCAGCGTTCCCCAGCGTCTCATAGAAGCGGCCGATGCTGTTGCGCGTGTTGGCTATCCAAACGAGGTAGTTGGCTGCCCATCCCGTATAGAAAGCATGCGTCCACACTCCTGGCATACCATACTTCGTCAGCTGCGTCACTTCTTCGTGCGCTAGATTGTGCCACTCGTCTATGGTGAGCGCGTCGATTTCCTGATTGTAGGGACCGGTCCCGGTCGATATGTAGAGGAAATACCCAGATTCGTGCAGATCGTGCATTACCGTCGGCTTCCAGTGCAGATAGGAAGCCAGCACGTTCCGGGTCAGAGCCAACCCAAGACCGTTCCCATCCCTGTTGTTGTCATGTGCGACGTACCTGCCCCAATATCGCAGTGGTGGTCCAACGTCTCGGTTTGCCTTTTTGTAGCGATATGTGTCCACCATTCTATCACGACCGTCCGGTTCGGCGACCGGCAGAATGACGACGATCACGTTGTTCCTGATGGCTTCAATGAACGGGGAGTCCTCGACTGCCAGTCGGTAGGCCAACTCCATGACCATCTCAGGCGACCCGGTCTCCGGAGAGTGTAAGCCTGCAGTGATGTAGTAGACCGGCTTGGCGGAGGCTATGATTGTCCGAGCCGTATCATCTGCTAAACCGCGCGGGTCTGCCAGCGTGTTGAGGTATCCCCTGTACCGCTCCATGTCAGCGATTGTCGCTTCATCGGCGATTACTACCTCAATCATGTCACGGTTCTCTTCGGTCTTCCCCATGGTGCGCACCGATACGCGCGGCGAAGCCTCAGCCATGGCCGCCAGGTAACTGTAAATCTCGGTTGTCGTGTGAAGGATGTCGGGTGCGCCTATGATTGTTCCGAAATGATCTAACGGCGACGGTACACTTGCCGACCACGGTAGGTGATCTACCAGTTCGTTGACGAAGCGTTCGTCGGTCGTGTGGGCACTAATCTCGGCGGCGTACGTAGAATCGTACGCTTGAGCACGGACAGGTGAGACACTCCACGTTCCAAACACCGTGGCACTCAACACGGCGACCCATAGGCTGCGGCAGCTCATCCGACCCTCCGTTCTTGGTACGCTGTTGCACGGAACTCGCGAATCGGCTGAATCTACTTGTGGGAGACGAATAGGACAGGGGAGCGGAGAGCCGAATCGATCAGCAACGCCACTGGGGTGCGTTGGAAGGGGGGCGGGCCGCTCTCCACTCCGTGCTCCCCCCTCCGCGATTAGCGTTTGTGCTTCTGCAACCATTGAAGATCGTATTCGTCGCTCCGCGTGACGTATACGACGCCCTTGCCGAAACCCGCGACTCGCGCATCTTGCTGCAGGACAACGGTTCGGATGCGTTGGCCCTGAGAATCGAAGACGTCATACTCAGGACTGCTGCCGGCCGCCACATAGCGCCGCACCCAAACCGTCCCGTCGTCGGTCACCGATACGGCAGCCGTGGGAAATGCAGCCTTTACGTCGGGCCAATCGTCATCGTCGATCTCGGGGCCGACCATCCGCGCCCCGCGACTCGGAGCATGCGTCTCTACTCCACCACCCGGGCCCATGGCGACAAAGATTCCTCCACCAGCAGGATTGGCACGCCGCTCCCGCCACTCATCCTTGTCATCTTTGGTGACTCGCACCGGCTCATACGGCACTGCCTCTCCAACCACCGCGGTTCCGTCGGGATTCCACCATTCGACGTGATAGCCCGCACCGCGTGCCACCGCCACTCTCCCATCCGGCGCCGCCGCCCAATCGTCCTGCGACCCAAACGGAATCGACATCATGGCAAAGTTGCCCCCAACACGCTGTGTCTTGCGCTCGGGAAGGGCGAGGGTCACCACCGTGTCGACCAGGTTATCGTCGAGTCTCCACCGTGCGACAGCCGCCTCATCAGGTGGTTCCGGCATCCCGGCCCCCGGCATCCCGAAGCTCATGGACTGGAAATAGACGCGGCCCGCTAGGTCCGTCCCCTCGGGCATGACGAACCGCATCATCTCGCCTTCTTGCGACATGAGCGGGAAGCTCTCGCCGAAGCCCCCGTCGGGGCCAATCAGGATGAATCTCGTGTTTCCGGCATCCACCATCAGGGTTGAATCTCCACGCCAGGGAAACAACGGCCCGGCAATCTGGTATTCCCCCGGTCCGCCTCCGACATGGCCGATCGTATCGGCAATGCCTCTTTCAACGTTCAGGATCATGACAGCCTGTCCCAAGCGATCCGATACCATAAGCCGGCCGTCACTCAGCTCGCGAATGCCGGTTACACTGCTCAACCCTTCGGGATATACGGCCTCGGGACTGGCCAGCGACACTCGCTGAGCATCCACCTGACCCGTGACAGTTACCAGTATCATGAAGGTCAACAGCACCCAGATCCTACAGTGTTCAGCCGTACGCATGCATGCCCCTCGGTTGGATATGACTCAGAAACCAGCTACGCCAGCAGCCAGGAAAACCAAATGCCCTCTTGGATGGGATGAACGACATCTCGAGTTGGTCGCACCGGCCAGCAGCTACCCTGGCAGGACCGAGTACTATACCTTGAGTTGCCGATCGAGCCAGAAGTGACCCACTCACACAGCACGGAGACATCCCCAATGACGGACCCCGGAATATACCGCCGCACCTGCCTAGCAACGTGCCTTGCGGTGTCCCTGATTACCTCCGCACAAGCACAGTCCGTAACGCAACAGACCTTTGCTAACCTGCCGTTTCGCGAGATAGGTCCTACAACAATGAGCGGACGGATTGTCGACTTGGCTGTGGTGGAGTCCAACCCATACACGTTTTATGTAGCGGCGGCCACTGGTGGTGTGTGGAAGACTGACAACAATGGGATCACGTTCACTCCGGTGTTTCACCGGGAGGCAACACACTCGGTTGGTGACATCGCAGTGCACCCGGTAGACACAAACGTGGTGTGGGTTGGCACAGGCGAGCGCGCGAGCCGTCAGAGTTCATCGTGGGGAGACGGGGTGTACAAGTCGATTGACGGGGGTGCGTCTTGGAAGAATATGGGGTTGAACGACAGCCATCATGTTGGACGGATCGCACTGCACCCGACCGACTCTGACATCGTCTTCGTAGCCGCAATGGGTCATCTCTGGGGCCCAAACGAGGAGCGTGGCCTCTACATGTCGGAGGACGGCGGCGACTCCTGGACCCGCGTCTTGTACGTGGACGAAAACACTGGGGCGGTTGACGTCGCCATCGATCCACTGGATCCAGCCATCGTGTATGCGACTATGTATCAAAGACGTCGCAGACCCTACGGCTTCAACGGGGGCGGCCCCGGGAGCGGGCTATTCAAGTCAACCGATGGAGGCAAGACTTGGCGCGAGCTTACGACGGGCCTTCCCCAGGGAGATAAGGGCCGCATCGGCATATCCATCTACAGGTCCGATCCCAACGTCGTCTACGTATCCGTCGAACAGGGGTATCGTTACAACGCTTCAACGGCGTACGAAGAACGCAGAGCCGGCATCTATCGCTCGGAAGACAAGGGGGAAACCTGGCAGTTCATGAGTGACTGGAACCCGCGTCCGATGTACGCCAGTCAGCCACTTGTCGATCCCAACGACGATCAACGTGTCTACATGGTGAACACGTACAGTTACTCCGACGACGGTGGGAAGACCTTCAGGCCTGCAAGGCAATCCCTTCATGGAGACGATAGACTGGTCTGGGTGAACCCACATGACTCCCGACACGTCAAGAACGCGGACGACGGAGGTTTAGGGATCTCATACGACCGGG
>JARRLJ010000051.1:0-9257 GCA_037387025.1 Gemmatimonadales bacterium | reverse complement strand
GAGGGGTGCCTGGCGCGATACGACTATGTAGTCGCCGTCGGGAGTCCACTCAGGTGACACATAAGCACTACTGACACCTTTGGTGAGCGGTCGGAGATCGCTACCGTCTGCGGCCATAAGCCACACGTTGTCGTCGCCACTCCTGTCCGACACGAACGCTATCTCGCTTCCGTCGGTACTAAATCGTGGCTGCATATCGTGGGCGAGGCCGTGCGTGAGCCTGGTAGCCGTCCCACCTTCAATGGGAATAGTGTACAGATCGCCGAGCAGATCGAATATGATTGTCTGCCCGTCGGGGCTCACATCCAGGGATATCCAAGTGCCTTCCGAAGTCGTGAAGCGGGCCCACCGCGTTGGTTCGAGGGGTAAGCCACTCTCGTCCGACCCGTTGTCCTGCGCCTGGAGTATCCCAGGGGAAGCCAATACAGCGATAAGAGTCCATGCCGCGAACACCGGTCCGCAGCGTCGGTCCGAGCACATAAGCTGGCTCCGAAGCGGGTTAAAGGGAAAACCGCGAAACTGAAACTGCACACCGAGGTGCGTCCGGTGTGCAGATGATCTATCAAAAGCGAGCAAGGGAAGTTATGAAACTAGTCAACTGTCTACGTACACGTAAGCGTCGGCGCCTGATACGGTTCGAAGTGAAACAGATCATGCACCCAACAGACCTCGCATCAAAGCAGCCACTGCGAATCCGAAGTAGTTGCCGACTGCGTAGCCAAGCAGCCCGACGGCAACACCCGGAAGTAACCTATCCGTGTAGCCCCTCGCGCCTGCAATTGCCAGGGCCGAAGCCGCACCGCCAACGTTGGCCTGAGAGGCTACAGCCAACGTCGCGAGATCCAGCCGCACCAACCTCCCAACACCGAAGATCACCACGCCGTGCATCGCTACCGTGATGATCGCGTAGTAGAAGACGGGCGGGCCGACGGCTACCAGGCTGGCAACAACTGAGCGGGCCCCGTTGCTCGCTAGGAAAAGCAAAATGAGATAGTTGCCGAATAGCGCGCTTCCGGCCAACGACTTCACCGCCGGCACCTGTGCCAAGATCAACACGACAGTCGTGAGCCACAGAACTTCCGGGAGTATCGGGGCGAGCCTAGCCAACTGACCGGCTCCCCACACTGCTGCAACTGCAATAGTCACCAGCGCCGCTGTGTCCGCCAGCGTAACAGACCTCACGCTCTCATGCAGCGTGCGTTCAAGTGTCACAGGGCTGTCTGCGTCAGAGGTACCCCCTGACGGTTGCTGCGATTGCTTGGGCCGGCCCAACAGCACAGGTACGGCCAAGCTCGCAGCCATCCTCACGGCCGTGACAATCACATCTGCCGCTGTCGCAGCAGAGAACATGTCGGCGCTCGTGTCGAATGCCCTGCCGAGCGCAGCGAAGTTTGCTCCACCCCCGGTGTAGGTTCCGGTGAATTGGCCAGCCAGTTTCCAGGTTTCCGGACCTACCAGGCCGGACAAGATCAGGCCACCTGCTATCGCACCTACGGCCGTTCCGGCCGCACCGACGCCAAAGGCGGCCAGCATACTGATGCCGGCTTGCAGTAAGGACCGCAAGTCCACACTCAGCAGGATCAAGGCAAGCCCCACGTTCACGCCGGTACCCATCAGGAAATCGTAGGTGGGAGATTCACCCGGCAGCAGGCCGGCGTTTGACAGAGCCATTCCGACGAGGATGGCCGTCAGTGCCGCGCCGAACGAGCGGAACAGCCCGACCCTTTTCTCCAGCACGACAGCAGCGAAGACTACCGCGGCAAGTGTGAGGAATACCATTACGGGATCTGTGATCATGGTCTGAACCAAGGATCGCGAGACCGGACAAACTAGCCCCACGGCGACTCAAGCAGCAAATCGATGGAGAATGACGGAGAAGTGGTGGAGAAAGCTTCCCCACCCCACACCTTGCGGGGTTCCTCGATATCTTTTACGTTGTTTCTAACTTTTGTTTAATCAAGGTACTTCGATGGCTAAGGGCGAATACTTGGGTGAATTCGAGCTGGTCGTGATGCTGGCTCTGGCCCGCCTGGGTGGCGAAGGCTACGGGATGAGCATCCACGATGAAATCCTCCAGATCACCAAACGCGAAGTTTCCATTCCCGCGGTCTACGTGACACTCACTCGGCTGCAAAAGAAAGGGTACGCCTCATCGCATCTGGGAGAGCGAACCAGCGAGCGAGGCGGCCGCGCCAAGAAGTTCTACTGCATCGAGCCGGACGGGGCCGCAGCGTTGAGACGATCGCGCGAGATGCTCGATCGCTTGTGGGATGGAGTTAGGCTCGAGGTGATTCGCTAGGCGATGCGCTACGACCCGCCGCTCTTAGCACGCGCTCTACTGCGGATCGCACTTCCGGGTGACCTACGGGCCGCGATCACCGGCGACCTCGAGGAGGGGTTCCGCCGGATCGCCCAAACACCCCTGGAATTAGCTGCGGCGAGGCGCTGGTACTGGAACCAGACCCTGCGATCCCTCAACCCAACACTCCGCCTTGCAGCACACTGGCCAACGTTGCGCCGCTCGCCCCGGCGCATCCGCATCGTACCTGGAGACGTGATGAAGGATTTGCTAAACGACGTGCGCTACGGATGGCGCACATTCAGAAAGAGCCCCGGTTTTACGCTCGTGGTGGTCATGACGCTAGCAATCGGGATCGGCGCAAACACGGCCATCTTCAGCGTGGTGGACGGAATACTCTTGAGACCGCTGCCCTACCCCGAACCCGGCCAACTAGTGAATGTCTGGTCCGACTACACAAGCCGGGACGGACCGCTCAGGGAGTGGATGGGATACCCCAACTTCCACGATCTGAAGGCTGAGCCGAACCTGTTCGCTGATATCTCGCTGTACCTAGATTGGGGACCTACGCTCACCGGGCACGGTGAGCCCCAAAGCGTGTTCGGGGCACAAATCACCCCCGGCATGTTCTCCAACGTGCTCGGTGTCGAGCCAGCACTAGGCAGGAGCTTCAGTCCGGACGAGGGGGTGCCGGGTGCTCAGCTGGTGGTGCTGCTCAGCCACAGATTCTGGACCACGGTGTTGGCGCAAGACCCGGCGGTCGTAGGGAATACCCTCGTGTTCGACGACGAGCCCCACACAGTGGTGGGCGTGATGCCCGCAGATTTCCACCCACCTTTCCTCGCTCTCGCCGATGCCTGGCGTCCCCTCCAGCAGAGCATGGCACAGCATCAAGGCGGGAGAGCCAGTGCCCTCTTCCGCGCCGTGGGCCGGCTCGATTCTGGTGCCTCGCTGGAGATAGCTCGCGCCCGCACGGACGCTCTGGGTGAGCGATTGGAGCGGGAGTATCCTGAGAGCAACACCGGCGTCGGATACGCTCTGTTTCCATTGCGCGACGACGTAGTGGCCCAAGCCCGCAGCGGACTGTGGGTGCTCCTTGCCGCAGTCGGATTCGTGCTTCTCATAGCATGCGTGAACGTCGCCAACCTTCTCCTGGCCCGGGGCACCGCTCGGGGCGGCGAGTTGGCAATACGTTCTGCTCTAGGGGCGGGCCGGCGCAGAATCGTGCGGCAACTCATGACTGAAAGCGGGTTGCTTGCCCTCGCCGGTGGGGGCATGGGTGTGGCGCTGGCCCTCTGGGGTACAGACCTCCTCGTGTCACTAGCACCTGCCGGGACACCTCGCATCGACGAGGTGACAGTGGACAGCCGCATATTGACCTTCGCCGGCGCCGTCACTCTCGCTGCCGGCTACTTGTTCGGAGTGGTCCCGGCCCTCAAGTCTTCACGCCCTGATCGGCATGCGACACTGAAGGAAGGTGGCAGAGGTGCCGACTCTGGGGCCCGCAAACGTGGAATCAGAAGCGCGCTCGTCGTAACACAGGTTGCTCTCGCACTCGTGTTGCTGGTCGGTGCTGGATTGCTGATCCGGAGCTTTCAGCAGCTGAATGCGGTCGACCTCGGCTTCGAACCGGAGAACCTGCTTACGGCGACCATCTCATTGCCGGCCGTACGTTACCCCGATCGAGATGCGCGCTACATCTTTTTCACCGAGTTGGAGGAAAGGCTGAGAGCCGTGCCAGGAGTGGAGCATGTCGGCTCCACCAACTCCCTCCCACTCGGAGGAAACAACGGCGACACCGATTTCCGGATCGATGGTGAGCCCGAGCCCGAACCAGGACAGCAGATCGTCTGGGTGAGACGAGCGACGCCGGGGTATCTGGAAGCCGCTGGCATATCAGTGCTGCGTGGACGCACGATAACACGCAATGACGACGCACAAGCACCGCCCGTAGTCATCATCAACGAGACGCTCGCGAATCGTTACTTCCAGAACCGTGATCCGATCGGGACCCGAATCAGCCTAGGGACGGTGTGGCGCGAGATCGTGGGGGTGGCGAAGGACGTGAAGAATTTCGGCGTGCAGAGGGAGAGCCGAAACGCCCTTTACTTACCCTACGCACAGGCTCCGACGGGTTTCCTATCTCTTGTGTTGCGCACGTCCGTTGAGCCCAACTCGCTCATGCCGGTTGTGCGGAGAGAGATCGCGGCAGCTGATCCGAACCTGGCTTTGGCACAACTGTCGACCATGAATGCGGTGGTGCGAGCCTCGCTGGCGACGGAGCAATTCCTAACCAGGCTCCTCTCACTCTTCGCAGGAATCGCCCTCTTGCTGGCTGCTGTGGGGCTGTATGGTGTTGTGTCGTACAGCGTAACTCGGCGTATGCGCGAAATGGGGGTGCGGGTCGCGCTGGGTGCCGGAGGTGCTGCAATCGGGAAACTGGTTGTACGCGGAAGCTTGGCCCTGGTTGGCATCGGCGCGGCCATGGGGATCGCCGGCGCCTACGGATTGACTCGTCTAATGAAGGGGCTGCTCTTCGGAGTGAGCGCCACCGACCCGCTCACCTTTGCGGGAGTCACAGTGGTTCTTGCTACCGTGGCCATCGCAGCGAGCCTGTTCCCGGCCATGCGGGCTGCCCGGGTGGATCCGGTCTCGGTGCTCAACTCGGAGTAGATACACGGACACGCCGTTCATCCAACGGAACCGATTTCAACCTGAATGTCCCGCCACTTGCCCTGGCGGAAGCGGATCATGCTGAGAGCGGACCGCGTGACATGACCCAGTACGATCGCCAGCCAGATGTGTCCAGGCCGTAACTGCCAGTACACTTGAATCACTGCGCACATGCCGATTGGCACGAGCAACTGCGACACGAGAGATATGTAAAGCGGGCTCCGCGTATCACCCGTCCCTTGTAGGCCACCGGTATATGCAAGTGCCACTGTTATGAACAAGCCGGAAACGCTCAGGTAGACGAGAAGCTGCACACCGAGATCCACAACGACCGGGTCATCCATGCCGAAAACACCGAGTAGTGCGCGAGGAAGAAGCACAAACAGCAATCCCACGGTTACGGCTACCAATAGACCGATGCGCGCCGCCACGTGCACACCGTGAATGCTTCGATCCGGATGTCCGGCACCCAAGTTCTGCCCGGCAACGGCCGCGGCCGCTCCCATGAGCCCAACAGAAGTCCAAGTGATCAACGAGAACAGCTGCGTGTATCCTATTGCGTAAGCTGCCTGTGCCTGCCCACTCTGTTCCAAGGATCCGATGAAGCGCAGCAGAATTACGCCGCCAACATTCATTGCCACTCCCTGAATGCCCGCCGGAATACCGAACCGGAATAGTTCCCGAATGGTCTTCCAATCGGGTCTCAGGCTCAAGCCACGATCGAAATGGATCACCCACTTGTGGGAATAGAACAGCCGGTGGGCTGCTAACAGGCTCAACAGTCCTCCCGCCATTACCGTGCCCATGGCGGCGCCGGCGGTGCCAAACGCGGGGATCGGCCCGATACCTCGGATGAACACTACGTTCAGCACCAGGTTCAAGATGGTGAGCGCTATACCGTAACGCAGGGGAGTACGAGCGTCACCGGCGGAGCGGAGCGCACCGCCGAGCATGAAGAAGACCATCATCCCAAAGCTGAAGACGAACATGATGCGCAGGTAAGGCAGCGCCTCAGCCTTCACTGCGGCAGTCGCGTTTACTAGCCCGAGCAACGCTGGTGACAACGCGTAACCGAGCGGGGCCAGTACACCCACCGAGAGAACTGCCGCAGTGAGAAACGCCTGGTAAACAGATCGATTCACTCTTTCCGGCTCGTTCGCACCGGTAAACCGAGCGACCAGCACACCCATTCCAGTGAACAACGAGCCGATGAACACCATGACTACGAGGAAGATCTGCCAGGATACGCCGATAGCCGCGTTTCCAGTGTAACCGACGTAGTGTCCGACCATGGCGTGATCGACTATGCCCTGCAGCCCTCCAACGGCATTCTGGAGCATGGTCGGCCACGCAATCATCCACACTGCCCTGGGGACCGGCCCCTCCACGATCGAACGGTCAAACGACTTCCCTGGTGGGCGAGGAGCGGACGTTTTGTCGAGCTTGGTTGAAGTCACCGGCATCGGCGGGTCAGGAAGCCGGTGAACCTAGCAGCTTCGCTCGCGGGGCGGTAGTCGCCGCAAGTGCCGAATGGTCCATCCACGGAGCACGCTACCGAGCGACAGGTGCGGGCAGTCGGCTCCCTTTCCCTTCTACTCACAGCGCTATCCAGCTCGCGTACCGCGTGATATGCTTTTTGTCCTCAGCAGGCCACGTGGGGGATCAAGGAAACGACAGTCTGCGGTAGCAAGACAACAGACAGCTCATGAGTGCCGCGGCGCATGTCTCGGACCATGATCGTAAGTCGTTGCAATAAAACATTTTATGGTGTGAGACGAGCAATGAGGATGACCCATGTGGGTGCGGATCTTGCTCAGTTGGCAAACCGTCAGCCTATCAGAATCCGATTCGATACTAAGGGGAAAGCGATAGTGCGATGGCTGTCCAATAGATCAAAGAACCGTCAACCGGCCACTGAGCGGCGCGGCCTGAAAAGGGACGGGCTCGTCTTCACGGATGACGAGGGTGGGCGTTGGGACGTATCGGTGTTTCGTCGCAGTTCAGTGGGTGCCTGGTGGTCCAAGCAGGACTGGGAATCGTCTCATGAGCTTGCTGTGTTGTTCAAGAACGAAGAAGATGAGCGAGTAGCGATCATCGATCTGGATTACGATCTCGACGATGCGCTCGCTCTCGAGCGACTCTTCTACAGAGCGGTTGACCGCCGTTCCTACCAGGACAGGCGAAGTGGCCGCCGGCCGATCGGTGCCGAACGCCGCGTAGGCAGCGACCGCCGCGTGGACAATAGCTGCTGACGCCAGGTCTTCAACGCCGTCAACCCAGGCCTCGAATGACGATGCCCCCTAGCTGACGGGTGGTCACCAATACCTTTATATCTTGGGTGGGTAGATCACTGGGGGCATCCGCATTGCGCACCGCGCTCATACTTGCTGCTCTTGTCCTGCTCGGCTGCAGCCCGCGACCGATTACGCAACTGCAAGGACAAACGGCGTGCTCGAAGTGCGCCACGCCATCAGCAACGCGACCTTGTTGACGGACACGCTGGACCTGGCGGTAGATGGCGCCTACACGTTGTTGTTCACCGGATCGCTCTCGGACATGGTATTGATGGTCGAATCCGATGCGCAGAGTAGGCCGGCTCCTGGAACCGCGAAGCTCAGGGTCATTCACGTGGCTCCGGAAGCAGCCCCGATCGACCTCTATGTCACGGAACCCGGAACGCCAGATCCGGTTCCCTGGCTGCAACCGTTCAACTACCGAAGCACCACTTCCTATCGACAGGGCCAACCGGGCACCTACGTCGTAAGCACCCTGCTGGCCGGTACCGCCGAATTGTCGAACACTCACACCGTCGAGCTACTGGACGGGCGTG
This sequence comes from Gemmatimonadales bacterium, assembly GCA_037387025.1. Lineage (GTDB taxonomy): Bacteria > Gemmatimonadota > Gemmatimonadetes > Gemmatimonadales > GWC2-71-9. The sequence continues at coordinate 1,455 of JARRLJ010000051.1, read as the reverse complement.
CGAAAACGTTGGTGCTCGTAGACGGCAGCGGCGTCCATGTTGCGTTCCTGGAATTGAGCGATTTCCTCTAGGACAGCATCATCGGCCGTGGCCGTGTGACTTAGAATCTCGCTCACATAGCACCTGACGACGACTCACGACTCCCTCTGTCCAACCGCTGATCACAACTCACCTTGAAGCCAGTCGTCTAACGCTCGTTCAGCACATGGCTTCTATGGCTCACAGTTCCTGCCCCAAGAGCTCCTCCAGCCCTTCCTTTCTGCTCTTGCTCAGCTTGATTCGCGTTCCGTCGGTTAGAATCACCATCAGAGTGCCGCGGCTGTAAGGCTGGATCTCTTTGACACGATCGAGATTCACTATAGCCGAACGGCTGACCCTGAAGAAGGAGAGGGTGTCCAGGCGAGACTCGAGTGAGTTCAAGGTTTCGCGCAGAAGATGCACCTTGCCTTTAACGTGCAGCTTGACGTAGTAGCTCGCTGCCTGGATCCAGTCAATCTCATCGGCCCGTACAAAGAACACCCTGCCGGCGTCTTTCACCACTAGTCGAACCACGTGGTTCCCCCAACCGTTCGGAGCCCGGACCAAACCGTTACTGCTCCCGCGCTCCGATGACTCGAGCAGCTTCAACAGGCGTTTGCTCAGAATACCCGCATCCGGAGCACGTCTCGAACGTTTGGCTCTAGCACTAGCCGCGGCAAACCGCTCGTCGTCAAACGGTTTGAGCAGATAGTCGAGCGCGTTCACTTCGAACGCCCGAACGGCGAATTGGTCGTAGGCCGTTACAAACACCACCGGGGGCATTCTATCGGTGCCAACGGCACGTAACACCTCGAATCCGTCCATTTCGGGCATCTGGATGTCCAACAGCACTAGATCCGGCTGCAACTCGATAATTGCCTCGACCGCCGCCCGGCCGCTGCCGCATTCCCCGGCAACCTCGAGCTCAGGGTCCTTCTCCACCAACCCCATGATTCCCGAGCGCGCCAACGGCTCATCATCTACCACCAATACTTGCAGGCGCTCCGTCATGCCGTATCGACCAAATCCGCTGTTGGCTCTATGTGAAACGGCAGCGTAATCCTCGCTACCGCGCCCTGGCTCCGCGCATCGAACAACTCTAGGCTCTGATGCTCGCCGTATAGCTGCGCGAGCCTGGCGCGCGAGTTTCCGAGTCCCACGCCCTCTGACACCTCGTCCTGTTTCCTACCCTTCAGTCCTGGACCGTCGTCTCCGACCGTAAGCACAAGCAGATCGTCTCTTCTCTCGGCCTTCACTTCTACCATCGATGCGGACCTCCGAGCTGCTACCCCGTGCATGATTGCGTTCTCGACAATGGGCTGCAGGATGAGATTGGGCACATGTGCATCGAGGGTGTCAGGTTGAGCTACAATGCTCACTCGCAGCCTGTCTGCAAACCGAATCTGCTCTATAGCGAGGTATCGTTCAACAAACTCC
>JARRLJ010000050.1:0-11572 GCA_037387025.1 Gemmatimonadales bacterium | reverse complement strand
GCCAGCCTCCACAACTTGCTGATCGTTACCGGAGACCCGCCGCGCACTGGCACGTACGACTTCAAGGGTGTATTCGACATCGATAGTATTGGTCTCACGAATGTAGTTCATCATCTCAATCATGGGCTCGATCCTGGAGGGAACTCCATTGGAGATGCGACTTCATACGTAATCGGAGTTGCTGTCAACCAAAACGCCGGTGATCTGGATCGCGAACTCAGACGGTTCTATTGGAAGGTAGATGCAGGCGCCGAGTTCGCCGTTACACAACCAGTCTTCGACCTCGCTCGGTTCGAGGACTTCTTGAAACGGACAGAACAATACGAGGTGCCACTTCTGGCAGGGATCTGGCCGTTGCGGTCATTGCGAAACGCGGAGTTTCTAGCTAATGAGGTTCCCGGTATTACGATTCCAGAAACCACCATAGACCGGATGCGTAAAGCTGAGGAACGAGGTGAAGAAGCTGCCGCGGCCGAAGGCATAGACATAGCGCGCGAAATCGTAGATCAGATTGGAGAGTCAGTGCAGGGGTTACAGTTGAGCGGGTCGTCGGGGGTAGTTGAACGTGCTTTGGAGGTATTGGGGCGGTAGCCGTCAACAATCAAGCAAGCGCCTTCACAATGCGGAGGTAACGTTCGCCGACTCTATTGAAACCCAAGTTACTCACGTACACTTTGTCTACCCCAACGTCTCTCAGCTCTTTTATACTCCGCACACAGATGTCTTCGGCCTGAAGTCCTGACTCGAATTCACGGGTGATCGCCCGAGCGGGCACCGGAAAGAATCGGCTCAGCAGCTCCAGCGTACGTGGATTGGGACTGCGGTAAAAGAAGACGCCGAATATACCGGGCAACGACACGTTGCGCTTCGTCGCCTCGTTCATGAACGTCTCGACTTCAGCGATTCCGTGGTGCGAGACTATTTGTGTCAAATAGAACTCCGCATTGTACTCATCGCTGAGCAAGTAATCGATCTGCCGGCTCACATCACGTGCAGGATTGGCCCAGCCTCCAAGCACTAGACCGGGCACGCGACGACGGATCGCTTGCCGCAGGTCGGACGCGTGGGGAACGCAGCGGGGGGCACCGACCGACTGGTCTCCCCCCAACACCGTCAAGGCCTCGAATCCGTGCGATCGCGCCCGGGTGGCATACATCAAACAGTACTGGAGTGGATGCTTGCACGTAAGGAAGGGAACGACCTTCGCTGGGTCCACCTCCCCCGCCAGATTGGTGGTCAGGTGCTGCAGGTTCTCCTCCTCCGACTGTCCTACAGCATTGTCAGTGAGAAACACGACTGTATCGGTTCTCAGTAACTTCCGGATCGAGTGGTACATGTCGATCCACGTATCCATGCTGTCGGACCGAGACAGGTCGCTCCTTGGCGGACGCAACTCGGCTCCGACCAATGGCCGCGGATCCCTCAAGCGATCCAGCAGGTTCGTTCTCGAAGCAGCCATAACGAATGATGAACATACTAAGCAGAATGGTCGCGGTCGATGCGGGCTGAGTTACGCTCTGCCCAGCCATTCCCAGACCTCGATCCCGCGGCCGTACAATTTGCGTAGACCGCTGCCAAGCATGTATTCTTACCGGCTCGGTTCTTGCCAATCGGAACTGAGAGGCACTCGCAGGGGTTGAAAGATCAACAAGGTTACAACTCTCAGGTGGAGGCAGTTCATGAAGTATCGGCGAAGCTTGCTAGTATCGACCGTAGCCGTGTTGGCATTTGTGTCCGGAGGCTGGCTGCTGCAGCGGCCCGCGATCCAGGACTCTGATGCCATCGAGAAGGAGCGCCTCTTCAAGGAAGTGTTGGGCCACGTGTCGAGATACTACGTGGACACCGTTGAAACGGCTGACCTCTACGAAATGGCAATTGAGGGAATGCTGGACCGATTGAACGATCCATACACGAACTTCCTTCGACCCCAGGCCTACGAGGAACTCACGCTTAGCACCACCGGTGACTATGGCGGTGTAGGTATCCGTATCGAGTCGCGCGACCAGTGGATAACAATCGTTGGCCCCCTCGCCGACACCCCTGGAGATCGTGCCGGTCTGGTGTCGGGCGACCAGATCGTGGAGATCAACGGGATGCCCACCAAGGGTTGGACCACCCAGCAGGCGGCTGATGTAATGCGCGGCGAGCCAGGTACCAGCGTAGATCTCACAATTGTGCGAGCCGGTGTAGGGAAGCCGATGGAGTTCACGATCACCCGAGCCGAGATCCACGTCAACTACGTGGAGGGCCAGATGATGGTCGCTCCGGAAATCGGGTACCTCCAGTTGACCTCCGTGTCCCGGGAAGCCCCTTACGAAGTAAGAGAGGCCGTGAACCAGCTCAGGAGTCAAGGAGCCCGCGCGCTGATATTCGACCTTCGGGGCAATCCAGGCGGGATCCTCGAAGAGGGCGTAGCACTAGCCGACCTGTTTCTGGATCGAGGGGAAGTCGTGGTCGAGATGAAAGGCCGGGCGCGTGGAGCTTCCCGTACGTACGAGACGGAACGAAGCGAAGCATGGGCGGATATGCCGATGGTGGTGTTGGTGGGTAGAGGAACGGCGAGTGCGGCTGAGATCATAGCCGGCGCGCTACAAGACCACGATCGAGCTCTGATTGTGGGAAGCCGGACTTTCGGCAAGGGGGTGGCCTACGTGGTGGTACCCCTCTCGGAAACCGAAGCCCTTAGCGTCACCACTTCGCGTTGGTACACGCCAAACGGCCGGTCCATCGACCGGACCTACGAAGCCGTGAGAGCACGCATGATCGCGCAGGCGGGCCCCGCCGGGCAGACCGTGGCAAGCGTCGGTGCGGCAGCAGCAATCAGCCGACCGGAGCCGGAAAGTGACTCCGTGGTCTATTACTCGGATGCCGGCAGGAAGCTCGAGGGTGGCGGAGGCATCAAACCCGACATCGAGATACAGGACACGCTCTCCGAGGGTGAGCAGCGCTTTGCCGAAGTCCTGGGCGCCGATATACCACACTACCGCGACGCACTCGCCCGCTACGCTCTGGACCTGAAGGCTTCCGGAACCGTCACCGAAGAGGGCTTCGAAGTCTCACAGGCTATGCTCCAAGGTTTACTGGAACAGCTGCACCAGCGCGGTGTGGAAATGCCTGACTCAGTATGGACGGGCGCACAGGGACTGCTTTCGGAGCAACTCGGCTTTGAGATAAGTCGCTTCGTATTTGGCCGCCCGGCTGAGCTACGTCGCCGAGTGCGTGCTGATCTCGGTGTCCAGCGGGCCATTGAGCTGCTGCAACAAGCCCGTACACCGGAAGATCTCTACCGGCTCACCGGCGAGAACTAGGCCTCCTCAAGTACAATATGGGGTGCGGAGCTAACGGGTTCTGCACCCCAGAGTTCCCTAACAGGCAATAGACGGCCCCATTGCGAAGGTGCCTTCGGCTGTGTACTTTATAGAACAAAGTACTTTATATTATCTAAGTCGGAGGCCGCCGTGGCCACAGGATCTCTGCGAGCTGGGATCGCGCTCGTCGTATCGGCTCTACTGCTGGGAATGGTAGGAGACGTCTTACTCAGGGTCACTCCGTGGGGCGTCAACTTCTCTATATTCATCACGTTAGCTGCCATCGCCATTGCAATCCTATTCAATCAGCTAGAAGGTGGCCCCGGCATTTTCCCCTGGCTATCGCTGCCGGTTGTCTTCGCCGAGTTCTTCCTCTGGCGCGATTCTCTGTTCCTCAAGTTCTGGGGGTTCCTTGCCATCCTGGCCGCATTTGTCCTGATTGCCCTCAAGCGCCACCGGAGCCGACTCCTCATCGCCCGGATATGGGATTTCTTCACTGGCGCTTTGGCGACCGGCTTTAACGTTGTGATCGGCCCATTTCTGTTGGCGCTTGACGACATCGATTGGAAACCACTGACACAGAACGGGTCGTTGAGGCGGGTTGCTCCGGTGGCAACCGGTATGGTGTTGGCAGTTCTTCTTCCCTTGCCTGGATCAGCGATGGTTATCGACGGGGCCTGTTCATGGCGAAGCAACCATCTTCGCAATGGTTGGAGGGTGTGAGGACTCCCAAATTTGGATACATCGAGATCAGTATTGCACTCAGCTCGCTGGCTTTCCTCTTCGCGGTCTTCGTTGCTGTTCAGGCACGCTACCTATTCGGGGGTGAGGAGATCGTCCAGGCAACTATCGGCCTCAGCTATGCGGATTACGCTCGGAAAGGATTCTTCGAGCTCGTGGCTGTCACAACGCTGGTAGTCCCGGTTCTGCTGGCGGCGGACTGGACCCTGGACCGCGGCGGTACAAGCAAGAGGCAGCTGAGTTTCATCATCGTGGCCGCGGCGATCCTGGTCCTCGTCGCTCTGATAGTGATCTCCGCTCTCGTGCGCATGCAGCTGTACGTCCAGGCCTACGGACTCACCGCAGATCGGTTCTACGCCACCGCATTCACGTTCTGGATTGCAGCAGTGCTGGCATGGTTCGCCGCCACAGTGCTGCGCGGATTTCGACGTCGATTTGCGTTCGGAGCAGTCGCAAGCGGATTCACTACTCTGGCCGCACTCAATTTCCTCAATCCAGACGCGTTCATCGCTCGCAGCAACCTGGCGCGTCTCGAGTTAGGTCTACAGATAGACACGCCGTACTTGCTGTCATTGAGCGCCGACGCTGCGCCCACCCTGATCGCCGGACTCGACTCACTCCCTGCGGCCGCGCAGTGCGAGCTGCTGACCGGGCTCAAGGATGCTCGATGGGCCACCCAGGACTCCGACTGGCGTAACTGGAATTTCTCACGCGCCCGGGCGCTCAGGACCCTGGAGGGAAGCCTCGCAGATCCGGACTGTGGGCAGTCTGTGATCCGCTCCCAGCTCCCAGCTTCTGACTAGATCCTCCCTAGCCGCTTGAGCTCGAGGTATTTCTCCACCACAGTCGAGCTGGCCTTATCTGGGGAAACGTCGAGCACGATGGCACCGGCGCGTCGCATCTGAGCCAGCGCACTGTCACGCGCCGCCAGCAGCTCCTCTGCCGCGGCCTTGCGATACGCGTGGCTCACGGTGGCCGGACGGCTGTCGGCCACGCGATCCAGTTCCGGATTGCGCAGTGTCACAACGAGGGGTAGATGGCGTGGCCGTAGCGATCCGATGTGAACAACCAGTGCCTCAGATGCAGTGCGATCGATTACATCCGTGAATAGGATCGTTAGCGCCCTCTTCCGGTTACGTAATGCGAGGTAACGAAATGCACTGGGGTAGTCCGGCTCCACCAGTCTCGACTCAGCGACCGCCAAGACATCAAGCACCTGCCGCAATCCGCGCTTTCCTCTTTGCGGTGCGACGTAGTGCATTACTTCATCACCCAGCACCATCACTCCCACGTTGTCATCGTGACGGTAGGCTGCGAACGCAAGCCACAGGGCGGCCCGCCCTGCGTGTTCCATGCGGGACTCGCCTGAGACCTCAGCGGTCAACAGGCGCCCGGCATCCAAGACCAGCAACACCTGCTGGCGCCGTTCCTCCTCATACTGCCGGGCGATCACTTTACGCCGACGAGCCGTCGCCTTCCAATCGATATGGCGCGTATCGTCGCCCGGTACCCATTCGCGTAGGCTCTCAAACTGTCTGCCCTCACCCAGTCGCCGCGCTTGTCGCAAGCCAGACTCAGGCCGCCGCGCCGCCTCTGCGATGGACGCCCGGAGCCTAGATACCGGCAATCCTGGGTAGACCGTCACATTCCACGGTGACTCAATACGTATCTGTCTCTGGCCCAGACCCAGCGGCCCCTTGCTCCGCACCGAGAACCATCCGGCTGCCTCCCGCCCACGTCGAATCGGCTCAGCAGTCTGCAAATCCCGCACAGTAGCTCCCTTCGTAATCCTGATTGCTCTGGGTGGGAGCACACCACCCAGGATATCGGGGCGAACCTCTCTCACCCACAAACGCGCAGTTCGCTTGCCGTTACTCGTCCAACGATATGTGAACTGCACCGCCCGCCCAACGGAAAAAGTGAACGGAGCGTCCCGTCTCACACTGACAGCTCCCGGTCCCGCCGCCAATGCGGCATCCAACAAGAACATGCCCAGAAGAACGGCATCCAATGCAAGCAACAGGTCAAGGGCGATTGGCGTGATGAATCCCAGCAAGCCGACGGCACCTGCAGCACCGAATACGGCTACGGCGCGATGCGTCGGCAGGATCACGTAGACGGTGCCTCGATCTGTTCTAGGATCGCCTTCAGTGCCTGATCCGACGTTATTCCTTCGAGTTCAAGCTCGGGGGCCACCGTCACACGATGACGCAACGCCGCCGGAGCCAGTGTCTTGACGTCGTCGGGAATGACGAAATCGCGACCTTCGAGCAGGGCGAGCGCTCTTGTCGTCTTGAGTAGCGCAATGCCACCCCGGGGACTCGACCCGAGAGTCAGGGAGGCCACTTCCCGAGTGGCGCGCACAATAGACGTGATGTAACGCGTGATCTGTGGCTCGACCCGCACCGTTCGGGCTGCCTCCCTCAGTACCTCGAGGCCATCAGCGTCCACCACCGGTGTGACATGGTAGGTGTCAGGCAGATCTGCTTCAAACCCAGCCAAGTATTTGTTCAAGATCCCCTGCTCCGATTCCTCAGACGGATACCGCATCGTGGTTTTGAGTATGAACCTGTCGAGTTCGGCTTCCGGCAGCGGGTAGGTCCCCTCGAATTCAATAGGATTCTGCGTAGCAAACACGGCAAACGTCTTGGACATAGTATGGGTCTTACCATCTACAGTGACGGTACGCTCCTGCATTGCTTCCAAGAGTGCCGCCTGGGTCTTGGCCGGCGCCCGGTTTACCTCATCAGCAAGAACGAGGTCGTGAAAGATCGGTCCCGGCCGGAACAGGAAATCGTGTGCCCCGGTCAGTACCGAAATGCCGGTGATATCGGAAGGCATGAGGTCGGGCGTAAACTGAATTCTGACGTACTCTACAGCGAGAGCTCGGGCGAGCGTGCGCACCAGCAGCGTTTTTGCAGTTCCCGGCACACCTTCCAGCAACACATGTCCGCGCGCCAGCAATGCCACCAGGCAATCGCGCGTCGCTTCGTCCTGTCCTAACACCACGCGCCGGACGGCGCTCAAAATCAGTTTGGCCTGCTCCGTTGTCCCAGGGCTTGCCACACGTCCTCCACAGCTATGGCAGCATCGAGAACGTCATCGTCGCCGCCAGGTTCACGTACGAGCCACGCTAGGCGCTTCAAGTTCTTTCGGGCTCCGGGTGTGTGCACAGCAAGACCGAGCCTCGCCAACCAGTCGCCGATTCCGTCTCTATCACGGCCCGTTGTAACCGTGCGAGTCAAGCGTCGACGCAGCCCACCTGCAATCAACTCTACCGCCACGTCTCGTCCGCTTGCCCGCTCGAGGCCCACCGCTAGCGCATCGAGATGTTCAATTGCCGAGCGTCTCCTTCTCTCCACCACGTTGAGTGCCGGCCCGAAACGAACCGCCATCAGCGCCAGTGCTGCGAGGGCCGCGATGGAGAGTTGTAGTATGGTCCACCCGGCCGGAGATGCCAGTGCCCAACGCCATGCGGCGGTGAAGATCGACCGACGATCCTGGAACCCGTGATGATATTCGTCGATGACGACTCTTCGGGGATTGCCGTCTAGAATCCACCCGACTATGACAGGGCCCGCATCAGTCTCCTTGAGGGACTCATTGGACACCAGCCAGGAGTCGGCCAGAATGGTCACGGTGCTGCCTTTGCGGAAGCGTAACTTCAACCCGGCCACGCGGCCGTCAACCGTCGTGAGGAGTGTATCCACACGTGTCGGTAAGAGCACCGGACAGGCCTCGGACGATTCGTCGCCAACGTACAATGAGTCACTCGGGATTGGCTCAACTACGTGGTCTACTTCCGGTAGCGTATCGATCCCCACGGGGCGGACCAATGTCGTACTCGTATCGACATCGTAGTCCTCGACGAATACCGTCCTGAAGCCAAAACACCGCTCGACATCACTTTCGCCTGCAATAAGCAGTGATCGGCCTCTCGCCACTGCGTGTCGCAACTCACGGGTCTCGACGCCGGTGAGTTGGAGGGTTACGTCCAGTAGGAGTATAAGATCTCCGACGCCAGCCGTTGAGCTGTCACTCGCCAAATCGAACAATGGCTGCTGGCGCAACTCAACTTCCACATCCAGCCGTTCGAGGACTTCCGCTAGGCCCCTAGCTCCACCCGGCCCCGCCAAATTTGCCGAACGACGGAAATCCAACAGTTCACCGCTGGGGGCAGTCCACTGGCCGACAAGAGCGGCCCCGATTATTCCCGCCGATACAGCCAGCACGAGCCAGAACTCACTGCGCTGGAGCATGACCCTCCAGGGTTGCTGCTATTCGGTCGAAACGCAGTACGTCCATCTGAGAGCACGGGGCTCCGCCGAAGAGATGCAGGTACATTTCACCGATGAGTCCACCAAACGCGCCGCGCTGATCCTCGTCGAACTGGACCTCAGGTAGGTATTCCGCCGGCGTCTTGGACGGATGGAATCGAACTACTTGGCGCCGGTCGAGGTTCAGCAATAGCGCGCGAAACCGGTTGGCCAGCGCCTCCGAAAAGTTGCCCTCGCTCATGAGGCGGCGGGATTCATCCATGTACCATTGAGCACCACGCGGAGATGGCCGCTTCAGGACCGTGGCGGCGCGAGCTTCCGGCCTTGCCTGGATAACACGCCAGACCAAGTATGAGAAATGAGCCAAGATCGCAACCAACAGGCCAGTCAGGAGTGCCAAAACGATGTAGTATGCCAGTGGGTGACTCTGCTGCAGGCTGTCGAACATTACGCGCACTTTCTGGAACCAATCTCCGACCACATCGACGATCGACCTAGGACGGTCCCATTGGTACGCGGGAGCAGCTAATACCTCTCGCACTGCTTGCCTTATGGAATCACTAGGTATCTGAGGAGCTTGGATCATTATGGATCTTGTGCGATCCCCAATTGGCGGCCCAAGTATTCGATATCGAACGCCTCTTTACGAACGCGCAGATCGTAGTACAACAGCGTGAAGGTGCTTGCGAACACCGGATACACGATCAACTGCAGAAGGGACGCGGCCGCGGTGAAGAGAGCAGCGAGAGAAGGAAAGAACACCACGAGCGTACTTCCGGCGACAAACGGGAGACTGAGCAGGATCCAGAGCACGATTCCGAGTCCGAGGGCCTTCAGTTTGTAACCCCCAGAGAGCATCCACGATCGCCTGAGTGATTCCACGGCTGAGGTCTCCGGCTCCAGCACTGCAACCTGTATCACCACTGAGTAACCGGCTGCCATCACCAAGGCTACCACCAAGGAGGCGATAACACTTAGTGCGAATAAGAGGGTCCCGGTCACCGTCTGCATAACGGCCACCGCAACGGATCCTACGATCACCGGAACCATCATCGCGAGAATGATGATTAGATACTTGGCCAGGCCGGCGATAAATATCTTCAGTATTCTCCCCAACGCGAACTGAATTGCCTCACCCAATCGGGGCAGTACACTAAGGTACGCTTCCGATATGACGTGTATCGTTGCTCCCGCCGCAATCAACCCTCCAACTGAGTAGAGCACCATCCATAGGAGCAGGAGCCATGCCGATACGAACTCGATGCCAACAGCCGACATGTACACGTTGAGAATGGATGGAATTCCGGTGCAGATAGCCGCGATTCCCACCAGAATTCCAAAATTGTGGCGGTACACGGCAAATGCACCGTCCAGGATTTCGCCGAATGAAAGTGCCCGTAGTTGGTAGGTAGCCATCGTGCCTCCGCCGCGATAAGATGCAGTCCCGATGGCAGACACGCGACCCCCAACCGTTCCCGAACTCTCACGGCGGGTAGCAGTCGAAACCCCCGAGCACGTCCTATTAGAGTTCGAGTTGGCCGGTATCGGGTCCCGCAGCGCCGCAGCCATCTACGACGGCCTGATATTGTTTGCCCTGATCTTGCTCGTATCAGCCGCCGTTACTGTCGCCGGGGTGCTGCCTCGAATGTCAGCCGCACTGGCCCTGTCCGTTCTCGCCCTCGCTTCCTTTGCCATATTGTGGGGCTATTTCCTCCTGTTTGAGGGACTCCGCGGAGGTCGCACGCCGGGCAAGCTGCGAATGGGCATCCGTGTCGTGATGGATACAGGACATCCGATCAGCTTTCAGGCGGCGGCAATCCGCAATCTCGTGCGTCTGGTTGACCTTCAGCCAGGCGGCGCCCCCCTGCTAGGGTTGTTCTTTATCTTCTTCCACCGCCAGAACAAGCGCCTCGGCGACATCGTAGCCGGCACAATGGTCGTACGTGACGAGCCGGAAGAGATAGCGGTTTCCAATGCAGCGCCCCCGGAGTCCGCGACCCTGGACATAGGTAAGCCTGTACTGTCGGACGACGAGCTCGCATTGCTCGGCAGGCTGGTTGAACGCATGGACGCTCTGGAACAGCCCGTACGCCGTAGGTTCTGCGATGAGCTAGCGGACCGGTTCGCCAGCCGGTTCCCCGAACGGGATCTCAGGTCTGAGGTATTCCTGGTACAACTGTACGAGCTCGAGGAAAACAGGCGGCAAAGCACCATGTCAAAAGGGGGGAGTGACAGCCGCGCGCGTGGCGTTGCCCACCGCTTCGTGGCTCGACGGCGCCAGGCATGGGACGCGTTCAGAACGAAGATCGGCCACCTGCAACCACGCGGTATCGGAGTGCTCAACGGCGAGGAGCTAGTGCACTTTGCAGGCGAGTACCGCGAAATAGCGGCCGATCTGGCACGGGCCCGCACATATGGCGTCGATCCGCGAGTGATCGAATCACTGGACCGCATAGTTGCGATGGGACACCAGATGATTTACGGGCTTCACCACGTGCGGAGAGCTTCATGGCGCGAGATAATTCTGACCCAGCTTCCCGCGGCCGTTGTCCAGGCCCGGGCGTACGTGCTCATCGCCTTAATCCTGTTCGCTATCCCCGGAATCGCGGGATACTCGCTGATTCGGGAACGTCCGAATCTCGCGCCAGAGATAATGCCTTCGGAGATGATCGCCCGGGCCGAAGCTGGTGAACAGAGATTGGCAGAGGGCATCGGATATGGTGAGACTCCGTCGACCTATCTGCCCCTGGTGGCGTCGAGTATCGTGGCCAACAACGTGCAGGTCGCGTTCGGTGCTTTCGCCTTCGGGATCACTGCAGGCGTTGGTACAGTCATTGTGCTCGTTTTCAACGGTCTCTTCTTTGGTGCGGTACTCGGCATGTTTGCGAACTACGGTCTCGAGGGGTGGATTCTCACTTTCGTAGCTGGTCACGGTGTTCTGGAACTGACGGCAATCTTCATTGCGGGCGGAGCGGGTCTCCTGGTCGCGAGAGCACTGGTTGCGCCGGGCGACATGGTGCGGCGGGACGCACTGGTAATCCAAGGGAGGCTGGCCATTCGTATGCTCGGCGCCGCAGTCTGTCTGCTCCTGCTGGCCGGCACCATAGAAGGATTCTTGTCCGCTAGCGACGCACCGACGGCTGTCAAACTAGGTGTCAGTGCCGCAAGCGCGGTCCTGCTGGCTCTCTACATCGAATCCGGCCGCAGGGCGAGCAGCACTGTTCGGTCGTGGGATGACACATCCCA
>JARRLJ010000049.1:0-8533 GCA_037387025.1 Gemmatimonadales bacterium | reverse complement strand
GCATCAGGCCTTGAGCCTCACTCTGATAGCGATTGAGGAATCCAGCTGACATGTTGACCTCCGTCTTCGATGCTCGTTGAGTAGGCGGGCAGGCGATCGGAACAGTTTGCACGCGACAAAGCGGTACAGTCAACCGCGGTGTCCGAGGGCTATCAGCGCTCGGGCACGCCCCACTGTCGTCGGAGCGCCGCTATCCGTTCGTCGTAATTGTCCTTCATCCTCTGCTCGTAGTAGCTCACTACAGCGGGATCTTCGGGAATGCGGCCCTGGTCGTTGCTCTCGATTATCCACGCGTCGAGAACACCGCGCAGTTGTTCGAGCACTTCTCTGTGGCTCGGTGAACTGGCCAGGTTCTCGATCTCGTACGGGTCCGCGATGACGTCGTACAGCTCCTCACTGGGACGAGACGGTGCGAGCAGCTTCGCTTGGGTCGGCGTTAGTCTTCCCTCAAGGTCGAGCTTGCGCAGTACCCAGATCGCCGGGTAGGTAGCTTCCTTGTAACGGTTGGTCTGCAGAAACGGCCGTTCGGGCATGAAGTTGCGAATGTAGCGGTACCGCTCCGTACGAACGGTGCGAATGCGATCCACGGTTTCGTCGCCGCGGTCGCGTCCGCCAAACATATATTGCCGCGGTGGATCTGCGTTGGCGCCGAGGAACACGCGCCCCTGCATGAGTTCGGGTCGAGGCACGCCCGCGATGTCCAACGTAGTTGCAGCCACATCGATCAGGCTTATCAACCGATCGCTGGTAGCCCCAGGCTCATACGCGGTCGGGGGTGAGAGAGCCGCCGGCCAATAGACGATGAGCGGGACGTGTAGTCCGCTGTCGTAGGGCCACTGCTTGCCGCGCACCATGGCCCGACCGTGGTCGCCCATGAAGAAAACGATGGTGTTGTCGGCGAGACCGTCCTGCTCGAGAAGCTGCAGCACCACTCCGATCTTGCCGTCGAGCGCCATCACCGCGTTGAGATACTGAGCCCAGTCCGCCCGCACCACCGGATGGTTGGGGTAATAGGGAGGGAGGACGACCTGCTCGGGGTCTGCGGGTCGCGCGATCCGCTCGTGTGCATCGTCCCACTCCCTGCCCCGATGCGTTTCAGGAAAGTTGACCTGAGCGTAGAACGGTTGTCGGTTCTCGAGGTCTTCCCAGTTGTCCGTATCGAACGGCTCCCCGTCCACCGTGAAGTTCCAGTCGGTCTTGTCCGTACCCTCGAAGTCGACCCCATCGGGGAAATGTCTGACGTTGGCCGTGAAGTAGCCGGCGTCGCGCAACCAATCCGATACCGTGCGTACACCGTCGGGCAACGGGAAGGGATACTCGGACGGATCATCGGGACGGTGCGACCGGTGGTTGTGCGCGCCAATGGTCGTCTGGTACATGCCCGTGTTGAACGCCGACCTGCTCGGCGAGCACACAGGAGCGGTGGAAAAGGCCTCCGTGAACAGCATCCCGCGGGTGGCCAGGCCATCCAGATTCGGGGTCCGCACCTCCGGTGTCCCGAAGCTGCCCAGCTCGGGACCGAGGTCCTCGGCAATGAGCCATAAGATGTTCGGTGGAGTGACGTCCCGTTCGCAGGACGTCTGAACCAGAGCGCTGACTACGACAACGATGTAGAGGAGATATCGTCTGACCATGCGGCCATGATACTCTAGGCCGCAAACACCTTCAAGCCGCTGGTCTCGAGGCGTTTGAAGTCCGCCGGGTTCGCGGTGGCGAGTGGAACGTCCCTGCGCATGGCGGACGCGGCAACCATACAGTCCACCAGTGACCCACGTCGCCGCCCGCTATGGTTGAACAGCTCGGCGGCGATCGCCGCATCCTCGACGGCGAACGGGACCACCTCTTCTATCAACTGGCCTGCAAGCTCTATCTCCTTCGCCCGTAGCGGTCCGCAAAGGAACTCCGCCCAGGCAATTGCACCCACAGCCAGCGGGGTCCCATCGCGTATCCACTGCCGCATGAGCTTGTCTTGTGGAGCACCCTTCACGAGCGCGCGGATCAAGAAGCTGGTATCGAGTTGGATCACTGACCGGATGACCCGCGCCGGCGCGATGCAGCCCGCCGAGTGTCTCGGGCACGGCGGACCCAATCATCCGCCTTCTTGTTGGTCAGCGCGGCTGCACTCTGAAGTTTGTTGAGTGCCTTCAGTGCGCCTCCCCCCGGCTCCGTATCCTGAGCGGCCGCTGTCCGAATCGCCCGCCTCAACGCTTCGGACTTGGACACGCCCCAGCGACGGGCCATCTGCTCGAGCGTTCGCACGGTGTCCACGTCGAGCGCATAGGTCGTCTTGATCGTGTGAGTGGCCATACTCAATGGTATGGCCATACTCTCTCCCCAGTCAAGTGTATCCTTTTGACTGACGATGTGATCTGACACGAGAATGCAGGTAACCGGATGATTGCGACTAGTATCAGAATTCCGCAGAGCCAAGCGGATGGGGGTCTTCATTCGACTGCAGCAGGGTGCGTTTCGCGGTTGTCTTCTCGGACCTAAGCAGAACTGCATTACGCGCATCGTCGAGCAACGCGTTATAATGGCAGGTCGTTCCGAAGACAAACGCTCTTATTCTAACGATTGCCAATGACTGACCTTCAAGACACTCCTCGACGGCGACTGCACTGGCTCCGCCCCATCGTTGGCGACATTCAGTTCTGGATCCCTATCGCGGTGCTCGTCGGCGGGTTGCTGCTGCTCACCTGGGTGGCGTAATGGACGCTGCACCCGTCCCTGCTGCGCGCCTCCGGCAGCTCCAGGCCGTGGGCGTTCTCTCGGGTTTCGCGGCGGGCGCCTGGCTCGGTGCCGCGGAAGCACCAACCAAGGTGGTGACCCTCGGTATCTCACCCATCGCGATCTCGCTGGTCATGGTGCTCGGCGTGTTCGTCGCCCGCTGGAGCCTGCCGGCGTTGATCCGGGGCACGGCGAACGTGGGAACGGATGTGCGACGTACGCCGCATTTGGTCGTCTGGGCGCTCATGGCGGGATGCATATGGGCAGTTGCGAACACGCTGACGGTCTTTGCGATCCGCGACATCGGGCTCAGCATCGCGTTCCCCTTGTGGAACACCAACAGCCTGCTGGGCATCGTCTGGGGCGCGCTCTTGTTCAACGAACTGCGCGGCGCGGGCCGGGTGCGCTGGCTGGGTGTCATCGGGGGAGCCACTGTGATGTTCGTCGGCGCGGTGATACTTGCGCTCGTTTCTCCCACGCAGGCACCGGGCGGCAGCTCGGCACGCGGCATCGCGGCGGCGCTTGGCGCGGGCGTGTTGTGGGGCACGATGTATATCCCGTACCGCAAGGCATACCTCACCGGCATGAATCCGCTCTCGTTCATCACGTTCTTCACCATCGGCGAGCTGGGCATGATGGTGAGCCTGGCATTCGTCTACCTGGGCGGACCGACAGGAACCTGGACCGAGCTGGCACAGGTGCGCGGCGTGCTGTTCTGGCTCCTGCTGGGCGGGTTTGTTTGGGTAGTGGGCGATCTGTTCCAGCAGTACGCCGCCAAGTACGTGGGAATCGGCCGCGGCATCCCGTTGTCGAACACCAACCAGCTCTGGGGTCTGCTGTGGGGAATCTTCGTGTTCGGCGAGCTCGCGGGATCCGGCCGCGCCGTCTACGGTCAGGTCATTGGAGGTTCGATAATCATGGCGCTAGGGGCGGGCGCGATTGCCCTGTCCACTGCTGCACGCGCGGAGCACCGGCGCTGGCAGGAAGCGGCGCAACGCGAGGCCGAGCGCTATGGAGTCGAGCCGGAATACGTGAGGGCGCGACTGTCGGGCTATGAGACGGATGCACCACGGGGCCGAACCGTGTGGGACTGGCTTATCGTGGGAGTGGCTACTGCAGTGTTCATCGGTTTCGCTGCCAACGCGCGGGCACCGGAGCTACAGATCCACTACGGCTGGGCCCTCGGTTTGACTGTGGTCATGCTCGGTCTGCTAGGTGGGTGTGGAGTCGCGCTCTGGCGCACGACACGGTTGGGGTAGGCACGCAGAGGCTCAGGACTGCTTTGACGGTGGAAGCCAGTATGGAATCTCCGTGAGGATCTCGAACAACTGCGTCAGTGACTCACCTTCCAAGTAGATGCTGTTCACGGAGACGTAACTCCGGCCATCGAAGACGGATGTCGACCAATACCCCGTGTCTGCACTGCTGTACCCATACGACTGGATCACAGGATAGCCGTTGACTACGGGAAGGCGATCAGGGATCATCGCTCGACACGGGCGAGTCGTGTGTCACCGTCGACACATCAGAATTGAGATGCGTCACCGGCGGTCTTCAATCGGGTGATCTCATCGACTGCGGCCTCCACGGACAACCTGCCGTAGTGCATGAGGGCTTGGGCACCAATTCCACTCGCCTCCCGCAACACGCCGACGATCAGGTGCTCGGCGCCGATCCTCGCCTGTCCGAACGTAAGCGCGCTCTCTCGCGCCAACGCCAAGGCCGTCTTTGCTCTGGACGTGTAGGACACGGCCGTGTCCGGCAGAGGCGATGCGGAGCCGGGTTGCACCATCGCCTCGATCCCATTTCTCACACCGTCCAGATCGACGCTCAGATTGCGAAATACTGCGCCGGCGGTACCCTGCGTTCGATGAGTCAATGCAAGTACGATATGCTCGGTACCGACGTATTCGTGGCCAAGACGTTCGGCTTCATCGTGGGCCAGCTGCAGCACCTGCCGTCCCGAGTCGGTTACCTCAAAATCGGGATGATCCAATGTCTCCTCCTTACACAGAGAGGCTGCGAACGCCCGTTACCCCGCACTCGCCATACTGTCCGGCACCGCAGGTCTGACCAACCACGCAACGACCACTCCTGCAACGATCCACGCAACCAGGTCGTGGACCGACAAGGCGACGGCGTTACCCAGAGAGTACCTCGCGAGCCCAAACCTCTCGATGACGCCAAACAACGTGAAGACCATACCAATGACCGAGAAGAACAAGAGCCTGGAGCCGTAGCGCGACAGAATAGAACTCGAGGCATTGAATAGCAGCCACGCTCCCACAACCGGAACCAGAAGCATGACCACCAACCCGACTAGTATCTCCTGGCCCGCGTCCGCATGCCCCAGCCCGCTATCCTGGATAGAAAATACGGGATCGTGCCCCGGGAAAGCCCGACCCGGTGTGATCTCGGGGTTGACCACGTATCGCCCCGGCTCGGGCACATGCTCAACTAGAAAGGCGTACACCGACCTTTCATCGGCAAGCGTATTCATCTCGATCCCGCGCTTGAAGCCGAGGATGCCATCGACGATCACGAACCAGATCAGTAACACTACACCGCCGACAAGGCCTGCGAGGATCACTCTCTGCATGGGTACCTCCTAGCCTAGCCCAACACCGCCGTTCCCCAGTAGTTGAAGCTGGCCGGACGCCAGCCGGGGATGTACATGGTTTCCATTCGCTCGATGCGGAATCCGCCCTGCTCGATGAGCTCTGGGACCAACCGGTTCAACTGGCAACCTCCCCCAAAACGCCTCCACAGCGGATTCATCAAATCTTGCCACCTGCGTACACTGGCGTCCGGTGCAGCACCGTGCTCGCAGAAGATCAGTTGGCCCCGGGGATCCAGGACCCGAGCCATCTCTTTGAGCGCGGGCTGCGTTTCGGGAATCGTGCACAGCGTATATGTCACGACCACCGTGTCGACGCTGCCGTTCTCGAGCGGAATCTCGTCTGCCGGAACCGCGAGAAACTCTACGTCGAATGGGACCGATCGAGTGGCTCCTTCCGCAAGCTTCAGCATCTCGGGCGCCGGATCGAGTCCCCAGCACTTCTTCACGTTCTCGGCATCGTAGTACTGGAGGTTCAATCCTGAACCGATTCCGATCTCCAGCACACGTCCTCGGGCCAACGGTATGACTTTCTCCCGCTGCTTCATGAGAGGTTTTGTGCGGCAGGTGAGATGCGTGACCTTGGGCAGCACGTACTTGCTATACAATCCCATTTTTGGTCTCCGCTCGACGAGTACTGAATTGGGAAACCTATTCAGCGAACGCTCACTCTGACCGCGCTCGACAGCTTCATTCGGCCTCTGAAAGAACAGAGCGCAAGGGACGCACGTGGTCAAGAAGCCTGGTGCGAGGACGAGGGTACGTCGCTACCTCCCACCTCGTAACGCAGTTCAACCATACCGCTCTTATAGGCTTTGACCTCCACGAGATGCAGGGCGATGTCTCTGTCGAGCTCCTCGAAGAACGGGATCCCATCACCTATCAAGATCGGCAGGATCGAATAACGAACTTCGTCGGCCAGCCCGAGACGAAGGCATTCGGCGGAGACCATACCGCCTCCAACAAACCAGATGGTACGGAACGTGGGCCGCAGGCGCTCATTCACGAACTGTGCGAGATCACCCGAGTAGAACTCGACGGTATCCCGGGTCCGCGGCAGCCCCCGACTAGTGAGGACGAAGGTTGGTTTGTCACCATACGACCACCCCAGCCCTTGGGCTTCAAAACCAAGCGCGGTCTCATAGGTTCGCGATCCCATGACGTAGCAATCGATCGTCTTGAGGAACGCATCGACGAACCCCGGATCCATGGTGTCGCCGTCTACGAAATCGTCTGAGGTCTCGAGCCAGTCGACGCTCCCGTCCTTTCGCGCGATGAAGCCGTCGAGGCTCGCCGCCATGTGGATCGTTACGCGAGAATCAGCGTTTGCCATCGATTGCCTTGATCACATCGTGCACTCATATCGACTGCTCTCGCCTCGGGTAGCACTTGCCTTCCAACAAGTTCCGGAGCGGAAGAAACAACGGCCTCGGCAACCTTCCCCACTCGAACCAGCCAACCTCCGACATCTCCTCGGGTGCCGTCACAGCTATTTCACCCGACAAGTGCTCGGCCTGGAACCACAATGTCAGGTAGTGTTTGCCTTCCACGTCGAAAAAGTCGTTCGTCACGCCTTTGAACTCGACTCCGGCGATTTCGACCGCGGTCTCCTCCTTCACCTCGCGAACCGCACAATCTTCCGGTGACTCGCCGAAATCGAGATGCCCGCCTGGCGTGGACCAAGTGCCCGATCCATGTGTATTTCTTCGCCTGAGCAGCAACACTCGATCGCCCTTGGTGACGATTACCCCTACGCCCACTCCAGGCCTTTCACGCATTCACTCACCCCGCTGCTGAAACGCTGGCAGGCTAACTCATAATGGAGTCGCACATACCCTATTCTGGTACACTGCCTTTGCGCCGTCCAGAGCACGCCAAGAATGGTCGGTAGGGGACGGGAAGAGGCGGTCAGAGGCGGTGAGAGACGGTAATGGTTGGCGACCGGGAAGGGGATCCCCACAGATTGCAGAGTGCAGAATCCCCACATCGTCCTGCATCTCCCTAAGAAAGGATTCCTTAAGAAGGGATTCCTTTTACCTCAAACAGATTCCCATCGAGGTCTTTTACAAAGGTGAGGACCTTGTCACCCTTGGGCACCTGCAATACCTGACAGCCAGCTTTCTCACATTGCTCGACAAAGCCATTTTTGTCTTCAACGTCAATACAGTCGTGGCTGACGTTTCCCCTGGCTCCGTTGAAGCATTTCAGGTCGGGATGGACGAACAGCTCGAACTGGCTGTTCTCATCCTGGTAATAGACCATGGTCAGGTCCGCCTCCACTCCGAAAAGGGCTTCCGCCGTTTCGCGGGGCAGGGTTTTCGGTTCTGTTCTTTCAAGGCCCAACAGCTGACCGTAAAANNNNCTTTCAAGGCCCAACAGCTGACCGTAAAACAGATCGGTATGCTCGAGGGAAACGGAGCCGAGTCCTGAGTGAACGTATCTTATCTTTCTTCTCCTGTGAGGTTCGATGATGGTTTCCAACGTGCCGGAGAGCCCTCATGCATCAGCTTTAGGCGGCCCCGTTCTCAACTCTTTCGAGTTCTGCGATACAGTCTCTGAGATGGGCCATGACTGGATCGGATGCAAACTCGGCGACTACGGCGTCGTGAGTGTCTCGCAACCTCTGGGTCACGACGGTTGCGGGGATCTCAGGAAGCCGGACTTCCAGGGTTCTCAGTTCTGCTAATAGTTCTGACAAGAAACGGTGCCGCTCGGGATCCTCCCGACATTCCGCTGTCTCATCGGCGACAAAGTCGAGGAGCAACCCGAACATGGCTTCTGAATCCGACCAGTCGATGAAAGTCACAGATTGGTTCCAAGCATACGTGACGAAGCGGCGATCCGGACTCACGGTTCAAACACGTCATTTGGCAACGACGACGCGACAATGCTGGCGTCTGATGGTATCGCGAAGAATATCATACCGTGCTCACGGTCGAGCGCAAACGATTGGGCGCCCAGTACATTGGAGAAGACCACCCTTCGCTTAACCTGACCGTCATCTGCAAACGCCATCAAGACGGCGGGCCCATTCGTGGTGTTCAGAAGAAGCCACAGCGTCTGGCCGGCAACCGTTGCGTCGAAAACGTAGGACAATCGAGGTATCGACCTTGGATTCTCCAACGTTGCCTGCGCCTGCTCAACGCACTCCTCCCATACTTGCTCCATTTCAGGCGCTTCGAGCGGCAC
>JARRLJ010000048.1:0-7819 GCA_037387025.1 Gemmatimonadales bacterium | reverse complement strand
CAGGCGAGAACACCCGTATCTCCTGAGCCTGCGCATCGATCACGAACATTCGATCGCGCGAGTCCACGGCGATGAAACCGACCTGTCCGAACTGGTACTCCGGGTCACCCTCTATGGAGCCGATCTTCAACTCTTGCTCCAATGACCATTGGCTGGACGAGCTCCACATACCGGTCGCAGGGTTCTCTACGATGGCCACACCCGCGCTGTCCGTGACGGTCCCCGTCCAACTATCGCCTCCACCGCAGGCTGCGAGTGCCAGCGCTGTCACTGCGGCTGTCAAATTGGTGCGTCTCATGATTTCAACTCCTATTCAACTCAATGACTCAATCCGTACGTCCGATTCATCCGATGCGGAAAGAACGGTCGGCATCTGCATAATAGTCGCGTCATCTGGTGGGTGTTGAGCCAAGCCACCCGCGATTCAGAAGACACCAGATTCCATATCTACAATATGCATATGTATAATACGTATCATCCGCACTGGGATCTCGCAACCCCCGAGTCCGGGCAACTGTGCTTAAGTTACTGTAAATAAACAAGTTATTGCTTGACATAGTGGATACACGGCAGCGTCAGGCACACCTTGCTCATATCATAATTCGGAGGGAACCTTGCGATCGGCGGACGTGATAATCAGTATTGATCATATGGATATACTCATTATGTACCGAATACCGTTGTCTCAATGCAATCGAAACGCGAGGATCGCGTGACAGATCAAGACGTCGCATCGTTACTGCCGCTAACGCCATTGTCGTTTCAGATACTCCTGGCCCTCGTGGACGGGGAAAGACACGGATACGGCATAATGAAAGAGATCGAGCGGCGCACTAGGGGCAGAATGACGCCCGCCACCGGCCCGCTGTACCTCGCGGCGCAACGGCTCATGGATCAGGGGCTCATAGCAGAGTCAGAGAAGCGTCCCGCGCCGGAACTAGATGACCAACGGCGGCGGTACTATGAACTGACACCTTTCGGCCGCCAGGTGGCCGTTGCTGAGGTCGAGCGCATGGCCTACCTGGTGGGAGTCGCCTTCGAAAAGAAGCTAGTCGAGGGAGACATCTCGATCTCAGGCAGCGACTGACTATCAGGAGCACCCACGCTACCCGTCTGCGTTTGGGGACCTCACTAGCCTCGGACGGCCCAGCGCAGGATGTTACCCAACCTCGGCGGCGTGCCCTGCATCAGGATCCCGACCCGAAAGATGCGGCCTCCAGCCCATACGAACAGCAGCGCGAACAGCGTGATCCCGACCAATCCGACCCACGGTTGCCAAGCGGGAACTCCACCGGGCGTTGCCTGCCGTACGAGCATGATTATCGGGGTGAACAGAGGGAACAACGACATACCGGTCGCAAACGAACTCAGGGGCTGCATCACAATGGGCATCAGTACGAACATTGGTATCATGAGTGGCAGTATGCTGGGAAACGCCATGGACTGTGCTTCGCCGGCGTCGTTGCAGGCCGATCCCAGCGCGGCCCCCAGGGCTCCGAACATCAGAACAGCCGCCACGACATAGACGAGGAACCAGGGCAGAATGTGGTACGGGATGTACTGCCCAAAGCCGAGATAACGGACCGTGACTATCCCACCAACGATGTAGACCGCTGCAACCGTGAGAGAGACACTCACGCTCCCGATCAGCTTGCCCATCATGAACTCGAACGGTCTGACCGAACCCAACATCACTTCAGCGATCCGTTGCGATTTTTCCTCGGTGACCGCCTGAAGCAGCGGAGAAGCTCCCATCATGACCATGAGGAACATCAGCATCATCGGGATGATCGGGATGAGCAATGCCTCCAATTCGGTGCTCCGCTCCGCATCCGTTATCTCCCCCGTCTCCGGATCGGCCGACACCAGGCCTAGCCCTTCCGGATAGATCCAGTCGAACGCGTCGGGGATAGCACTTGGGTCCACTCCAGCGTCCACGAACCGGAGGCGGCGAAGTTCGTCGTTAATCGGCCTTCCGATCCACTGCCGCACTTCGTCGATCGCGGGACTTTGCGCATGGTATTCGATCCTGGCCATTCGAGGATCGTGTCTCGGATGCAGCACTCCCTCGCCTATCTCGAGTATCCCATGGAGTTCGCCCGCCCGCACACGGTCAGAAAGAGCGAGCAACTGTGCGGATCTATCCACCCATGGCTTGGCAATCTGGACCAGATACGCTGGCCGGACCTTGTCGCCGCTCTCGTTGTCGAATACTTGGCTGGAATTCCTCTGCTCTGCTGCTCTGACCAGCACATCCGCAAGCACACCGGAGTGGTCGATGACGACTATCGACTTGTCTCTGGTATCGACTCGGTCCTTGAACAGTGCCATGCCTATCGCGCTACCTCCCATCACCACTGGGGCAAGGACCAACCCAATAATGAACCCCTTGGTCTTCACAGTTGCTTTGTATTCACGCCACGCGACACGCAATACTCTAGGCATTGTTCACCTCCTCCGCCTCCGGCCCTGCAATTCGCACGAAGATGTCATGCAGAGACGGCCGTGCGATCTCAAAGCTGCTCACTCTAGTTCGGGCCATCAATGCTTCCAGAACATCATGCGGCTCGGTACCTTTCGCGATCCGCAGTTCCTGTAGCTGTCCGAAGTTGCTGATCTTCTCCACGCCCGGCAGTTCTCTCAACGCACCTGCACCGTTCTCCGCCCGCACCCTGATGGTATCGCTGCCATACTCGTCTTGAATCGAAGTCAGCGTTCCGTCGAGTACCTTCTTCCCTTTGAAGATCATGAAGATGAAGTCACACATCTTCTCGGCCATTTCCATGTCATGAGTCGAGAAGATCACCGTCGTTCCTGCGGCTTGGAGTTCGAGCACCGCGTCTCTGATCACGTCAGTGTTCACCGGATCCAAACCGGTGAACGGTTCGTCTAGTATCACCAGCTCGGGTCCTGATACTACGGTCGCTATGAACTGGACCTTTTGACTCATCCCCTTACTCAGCGTCTCCACCTTCTTGTTAGCCCAGTCAGCTAGATCCAGCCGCTCGAGCCATTGGTCCACATCACGGCGAACATCTCCGTTCCGCTTCAGGCCACCGTAGAAGGTGAGGATCTCTCTCACCTTCATTTTCTTGTAGAGCCCCCGCTCCTCCGGCATGTAGCCAATCCGATCGGTACAGGCCCCTTGAAGGCTTTCACCAAACACCCGAATGGCACCATCATCCGGTGCGAGAATGTTCATGATCATTCTCAACGTGGTTGTCTTGCCGGAGCCGTTGGGGCCGATGAAGCCGTACACGGTTCCGCTCGGTACGTTGAGCGACAGGTCGTCAACGGCCGTGACCTTGCCGAACGTCTTGGTAACCCGATCGATTTCGACGGCGTGCATTTGCTCCCCCATTGAGGTCCAACTGGAACGAATGGGTATCTAATATATCTATTTTCGGCATATGTATCAATGACGCAAAGAGGGCAGGATCTGTGACCCTACCAAGACAGAACCCCATCGCTCTAGCTCGCGACGGGGTTCTGGGGTGGTGGTGTGGCGGATCCCAGCCGGACCGCTGTCTAGCTGGAGGGAACGCCCGGCATTTTTTGCGGCTTCTCTGTGATTGACGATTCTGCGTCTCGGCCGTGGCTCAGCAGGATCATTTCCGAACCCGCTCCCTCCAGCTTGACCATGCCAAATGGGACGTCCGTAGATATCCAGATTTCGGCCGATTCCGCGTCCCCGCTCACTCTCAGATGCATCACGTCGAACGTGCCCGCCGGTACAGTCACCGTCTCTCGGCCGACCAGCTCAGCATTGCCACAGGCTGACGCCGCGTCTTCAGCCGCATTCTCCGCCATTCGACTCTGCATCATCTCCAGCATCTGATCCGGCACGACCATCGCAGGCTGATCGCCCATTTTCAACACTGCTTGCTTGATATCGCTCTGTTCGTACGGGTACGATGGAATCAGGAGCTGCATGATCATCGCTCCCATCGGACTCTCCATCCTCGTTTCGTACCAGAAGTGCTCTGTTCCCGCGGCCTCTTCAGTTCCTACAACCGCGAATCTGGACGTAGCCTTACCTTGCTCCGATGCTATCTCGTATTCCGCCCATTGCCCCACGGTCAATTGCCTGAACTCGTTACAAATGCTTTCCAGATCTTGTGCCAACAAAGAAGATCCGGCGAGTGTGAGCATCGCCACTGTGGTGAGGATCGACCGCATCATGTGACTCCCTCCGAGACTGTGAAACGACAGGCCTTCACCACAACACTCGCATGTTGATCCGGGATTCGAAAGGGCACAAACCAAGGGACGACGTGACGGCCACTGTCCCTTATGCTCGGTCGCACCACTCTTTGGCGTTTTGGAACATTTTCAGCCAAGGTGAGGCAGCCAGCGATCGCCTCAAGTCCTTAGGCATCCAACCCCAATGCCACTTCAGGAAAGTGCGTTCTGGGTGCGGCATCATCGCCAAATGACGTCCGTCCGGTGTGCAAAGGGCAGTCACGCCGTCGGGAGAACTGTTGGGGTTGAAGGGATAGGCTTCGGTCACATGCCCGTCGTCGTCGACAAATCTGATCGGTGCGAGGTTCTCGCGCTTGACCCGCTCGAGAATATCCTCATCGGGGAAGAAGGCCTGGCCTTCTCCGTGCTGCAACCAGATCCCCAGGGTCGAGCCCTCCATTCCTTGCAGCATTATCGCCGGGCTCTCCTTGATTTGCACCGTAGCAAACCGCGATTCGAACCTGCCAGAGCCGTTTTGTATGAACCGCGGTTGCAGATTGTCCGCGATTCCACGCCAGGGCACCCAGCCAAGCAGCGCATGGAGCTGACAGCCGTTGCAAACACCGAGGCTGAACGTGTCCGGACGCTCGTAGAAGTCCTGGAACTGCTTCCAGAGTGCGTCATTGAAGCGAATCACGCCCGCCCAACCTTTCGCCGAGTCCAACACATCCGCATAGCTGAAGCCACCCACAAACGCGACACCTCGGAATTCCTTGAGCTCAATTCTCCCTGCAAGTAGGTCTGACATCACGACGTCCCACGGCTCGAACCCGGCCGCAAAGAAGGCCGAGGCCATCTCCCGATCCCCGTTGCTGCCTTCTTCTCTCACGATGGCAACCCGCGGTTTTCTCGCAGACTCGAGTATCTCTCTGGCGGTAGGCTCGACTGTAAACGAGACCGAGTACGCAGGTCCCGTTCTGTGGCGCAGCCCGCTGCGCTCTTCCGCCACGCGGTCCGGATTCGCCTGTAGAAGATCGATCTCAAAGCTGGTGCTCTCCCACAGGTCCCTCAGATCGCGGACGTCATCGTCCAGAACGGGAACACCCGCGCATCGAATCCGCACCGCCTTTTCGCCGCTGGTCCTTCCGATCGGCTTGCAGGGAACCTCGGCTGACTCGAACGCTCCCAACGCCCGTGCCATGTCCTGCTCGGCAACCTCGATAACGAACCCCAACTCCTCTGAGAACAGCAACGGTATGGCCACCGCGGGATCCGCATCGAGATCGATCTCGATACCACGGTTGCCGGCGAACGCCATCTCCAGCAGCGTCACGACGAGTCCACCATCGCTGCGGTCATGGCCGGCAGTTATCACACCCTCTGCGATTAAGCCCTGTACCGCGTAGAAGGCGCGCTTCAAGAGAGCAGAGTCGTCCACGTCGGGAGACTCATCGCCGACTTGGCCAAACACGTGTGCCAGTGACGATCCTCCCAGGCGGCGTTTACCGCCACCCAAGTCCACATACAGCAGGCGGCCAGTGTCACTCAATTCGAGGTCCGGCGTCACAGTCTGTGTGATGTCGGGACATGTCACGTAGGCGGATACGACTAGCGTCCGCGGCGCCTTTACGGATTCGTCCGCCCCTCTTCCGTCCGGTGCCAGCGCTGCCATTGACAGACTGTCTTTTCCGCCGTCGATGGCAATGCCGAGCTCAATGAGAATCGCTCTCAGCGCCACCGCTGCATCGTAGAGAGCCGCGCCTTCGCCCGGAAGCTTGGCAGCCCACATCCAATTACCCGAGCACTTTACGTCCTCCAAGGCGCTGACTCTGGCCCACACGAGGTTGGTCAGTGCTTCACCCACACTCATACGTGCCATCGCCGCAGGGTCCAGCAGTCCTTTGATCGGTTGCTCTCCGATGGCAGTTGCCGCACCCGTGGTTCCGAAATGGCTTTGTGCAATTACCGCTACATCGGCCACTGTGAGCTGCAATGGCCCTGCGCAGGGCTGCTGCGCGATGAGTCCAGTGACTGCCCTGTCCACTTTGGTGGTGAGGAATCGCTTGGATCCAACGGACAAGAGCCGCAGGACACGGTCGAGTGCGCCCCGTACAGTTAGAGCCGCGGGCAACTGCAGTGGCTGTGGTTTCGGCGCTATGCGGTCCAGTTCGAAGGTCTTCTGCGGCATGTCGCCGAGCACGGTCCCAAGATCGAGATTCACCGGAGTCGAGTCATCTGACTCGTCGTACAAGACGATCCTCCCGTTCCCGGTCACTGTGCCGACGAAGGCGGCGGTTACCTTCTCTCTATCACAAAGTGACTGAAACAAGTCAGCATGCTCTGGTCGCAGCAGCAACGCATCCTGTTCCTGATACTCGGCGCCCCAAATCTCCAGCACCGAAAGGGTTTCGTCGCCCAGCGGAATCTTACGAACGTCGATTCGCGCCCCGGCAGGATCGACTATCTCTTTGAGTACGTTGCAGTTCCCGCCAGCACCCTGGTCGTGGATACTGACGATCGGATTTTCCTCACCGAGTTCCACACACGCTCTGATGACGCGGTTTACTTTCTGTTCCATCTCTGCGTCGCCGCGTTGAACCGCATTGAAGTCGAGTTCGGCAACGTTCTCGCCCTGGACCATGCTCGATGCGGCTCCGCCACCCATCCCAATGCGGTAGGCCGGTCCACCGATCTTGACGACCAACATTCCTTCGGCAGGCTGCTCCTTGTTCCGGTGGCTTGCATCCATCTGTCCGATGCCACCGCTGAACATGATGGGTTTTATCCACTCTCTGCGTTCACCGCAGGGCAGCCTCAGCCCGAAGGAACGGGTGAATCCCTGAATGACCGGCTCACCGAACTTGTTGCCGTAGTCTGAGGCACCGTTACTAGCTTCAATCTCTATTTGAAGTGGCGATGCGAGGTTCCCGGGATAGTTGAAATCGGCAGATTCCCACGGCAGCTCGTAGCCCGGAATCTGGAGGTTGCCGACACAGTATGCAGCCGTTCCGGCCACGACCAGCGAGCCGCGACCCGTAGCATGCACATCGCGGATGCGTCCCCCGGTTCCTGTTTCCGCTCCGGGGAAAGGCGCAACTCCTGACGGAAAATTGTGGGTTTCCGCAGTGAATATGATGTCGTACTCCTGATCCGCCGCGGTGAACGGAGAAGGCCCGTCAACTTCCGGCACGATGGTCTCAATGCGATAACCCCGAATTGCACTCGAGTTGTCCTTAAAGGCTATCGCGCTGTTGTTGGGATTCATCTCCAGCGGTTCTCGGAGCAGGCCGATCAGGTGCTTCGGCATCTCGGCACCGTCTACCACGAGCCTTCCCTTGAAGAACCAGTGCCGCGAGTGCTCGCTATTGGACTGAGCGATGTCGAAGCATTCCACGTTGGTTGGATTGCGACCTATTCTGTCGGTGAACAGACGCGTGTAGTACTCGAGATCCCAATCATCGAATGCCAAACCGAGCTCACGGTTGATCCTCTCCAGGGCCGCGCGCCCCTCTTCTATAACCGGAATCTCGCACGTAGGCTCCGGCACGATGCCCGATTCGAACGCGTCAAGCGGCCTCCGGTATTGACATTCCGTCATTCGGTCGTGCACTGCATCGACGAACGCCGCGACCTGATT
>JARRLJ010000047.1:0-9437 GCA_037387025.1 Gemmatimonadales bacterium | reverse complement strand
AACCGTGTGGGTCAGGACATCTAGCTGTCGGTAGGCAACTCCGCGTCGTCGGGGTGTGTCGGCTCACCCGGATCCGTGGGCATACGGGGGAATCCATCGAGCGACGTTAAGTCGTCAGCATCCCGTGCTCGGCGGTCTCGCCGACTGCCCGAACGAATCGTATCTTTGTCGACTACCATCTGTAGCACCACATGACCTGACCAATAAACGTACGCGAGGGGCACCATGTATCGCGCGATAACAGCCATAGCCATAGCAGCTCTTGGTCCCAGCTACCTGTCGGCCCAGCAGATCCCTGAACCGACTGACTACTGCGGCTTCGAGATCGGAGCCGCCCGCAAGCTGGCCGATTGGGATCAGCTGACCGGCTGGTACGAGTTACTGGCCAACAACAGCGATCGGGTAACGGTTGATACGCTGGGTGAGACCACCCTGGGAGTGCCGTTCGTGATGCTTACAGTGACAAGCGCTGCAAACCACGCACACTTGAACGAGCTACGAGAAACGCAGCTGAAGCTGGCCGATCCAAGGTTGATTTCGACACCGGGCGAGTTGGATAATCTGTTGGACGTAGGTCGAACGGTCGTACTGATCACTCATGGCATCCACGCGACCGAAGTAGGCGGGCCCCAGATGGCGGCTCGGATGTTATACCACCTAGCCACCTCAAACGATGAGAAGGTCAACGAGATACTCGACAACGTCATTCTCCTCGATATACCAAGTCTGAATCCCGATGGGCTGGAGATGGTTGTTGACTGGTATCGCAGATGGGTCGGGACGGAGTATGAGGGTGCCTCACTGCCCGAGCTGTATCACCACTATGTCGGGCACGACAACAACCGGGATTGGTACGCGTTCACACAGATCGAGACCGAGCTCACGATCACGAAGGCGCACAACGCCTGGCACCCCCAGATCGTTCACGACATTCACCAGATGGGGAGCACGGGCGCCAGGATCTTCTTTCCGCCATTCATCGATCCATGGGAACCCAACATCGATCCGCTACTGACCTCCGCAGTGAACCAACTGGGGTCCTACATGGCAGCCGAGGTTCTGTCACGGGGGATGCCGGGTGTGACGATTCACTCGTCATACGACGCGTTTACGCCCGCGCGTGCGTATCAGCACTACCATGGTGGTGCCCGCATCTTGAGCGAGACTGCTTCCGCGGGAATCGCCAGTCCCATCACGATAGAGGAAAGACAACTGAGGGAAGGGCGGGGGTTCGATCCGACGGTGAGGTCGTGGAACTTCCCGGAGTTGTGGCCCGCGGGTGAGTGGCGGCTGGCCGACATAGTCAACTACATGCAAGCCGGGGCGATGGCGCTACTCAGCAACGCCGCCAGGAACCGACGCTATTGGCTGGAGAACTTCTACCGAATAAACAAGCGGGCCGTAGACAAATGGGAGATGTGGCCGACTGCATGGGTGCTACCTGCCGAGCAAAGGAATAAGACGGGTCGGGATGCAGTGTTGAGGATTCTCACTCTCGGTGATGTAGAAGTGCGTGTTGCTGCAGACGCGTTCACTGCAGGCGGTCGACAATTTGCGGCCGGTAGCTACGTGGTCCCACTAAACCAACCCTATGCACATTGGGATTGTTGATGGATGTCGAGACCGTGGCAATTGAGGAAGACATAGACGTGAGCTTGTCCGATCCGATCCCAACTTGGGAAGTCGAATACGAGCCTCCGCCAGGGCTGTCGGGTGCTGCGACGCCGCGTATTGCCGTATACAAGTCATGGCGGGAGCCGATCCCGGAAGGCTGGACTCGCTGGGTGTTGGACCAGCACAGGATCCCGTTTGATACGCTGCATGATGTCGACATTCAGGGAGGGAAGCTGGAGGGATACGACGTGCTGTTGTTCGAGGACCAATCGTCGGAGCAGATAACACGGGGGTTTGCTGAAGATCAACTTCCTCCGGAGTACGTCGGCGGATTGGGTGAGAGTGGCGTCGCAGCGGTCAAGCAGTTCGTTGAATCAGGCGGCCGTATCGTGACTATAGCTGCCGCAACCGATTTTGCGGTCGAAACGTTCGAGCTGGGTGTTGAGAATGCGGTGCGCGGACTGGAGTCGACGGATTTCTACATTCCGGGTTCGATTCTCGGCGTTGATGTGGAAAGCGGACATCAACTCACTGCGGGAGTTCCCGCGAAGAGTATAGCCTGGTATTGGCGCAGTAGTCGCGCATTCGAAGTCAGCGACGAGCGAGTCAACGCGGTTGCCCGGTACGCTAGCGGTGATCCGTTGCTGTCGGGATGGGTGCTTGGTCCCGAACACGTTGCGGGCAAACCCGCTGTACTGGAGGCGCAGGTGGGGAACGGTTCCGTGGTCATGTTCGGCTATCCTCCGAACTATCGTGGGCAGACCATTGCCACGTGGCCGCTGCTGTTCAATGCATTGGATTACAGAAAGTAGGAGGGGCTAGAGAAGCACCCGTCGATCTTACGGGAAGGCTGTATCGTTCAATCCGGCAACGAGGGGACAGTGCAGAGCGCTCGGGAATCCGGCGATGGGCTCTCACAGGAGCCGGTGCTCGGCGCGCAGGATCAGTGCAGCTTCAGCTATGCAAACAGACCGTTCAAAGCCTGCAGTAAAGCATCTGGCTGAAACGGCTTTATCACGAAGTCTCCTGCGCCGGCCTTCAGTGACTCACCTACCAGCTTCTCCTGGCCCACAGCGCTCACCATGAGAATACGAGCGTCAGCGTCGAACTCGGAGATCGCCCGCACGGCCTCGATCCCCGTGAGTTCGGGCATGACGATGTCCATCGTGACAGCATCGGGATGCAGCTCCTTATAACTCTCCACGGCTTCTTTGCCGGTCTGCGCTTCACCGATCACCTCGTATCCATCTTCCTTTACGATCTGCGAAATCATCATGCGCATGAACTCTGCGTCATCGCATATCAGTATCGTGCGTGTCACAATCCCCCCTAGTGGTCATCTCCGCGCCTTCGACGAATTGGATCTTTCCACTGCCCTTCGAATCACGATGTCCGCGACATCCTCGATAGCGGCCACATCGTCTACCGCGCCTCTGCTGATGGCCTCGCGGGCCATTCCAAAAACGACCGAAGTCGTTTCATCTTGCGCGATCGTCGCGGCACCTACTTGCTTCATCTCGACCAGACCGTCTGCGCCGTCCTCACCCATGCCGGTCAGCAGCACGCCGATCGAGCTGGCGCCTGCGGTTCGAGCAACCGAATGGAACAGTACATCTACGCTGGGGCGGTGCCGTGAGACCAGCGGACCGTCGATGACGCGCCCGACGAAGTCGGGACCGCGTTTTCTTACTATAAGGTGTTTACCTCCGGGGGCCAACAGAGCCGAACCGGGCACGAGTCGGTCACCGTCAGCGGCCTCCTTCACATTGACTGCCGCCACCCGATCCAACCGTGATGCAAAGGCGGTGGTGAACCTTTCTGGCATGTGTAGCACGATTGCTATGGCAGGGCTCTCGGCGGGAAGCCGCTTCAATATCGTCGCGAGCGCGTCTGTCCCGCCGGTGGAGGCACCGATGGCCACGATCGTACCCCACGCTCCGGCAGGAATGGAGCCGGATCGCGTGACCCTGGGGCCCGCGGGTGTGGCGAATTCTGAACGAGACTTCGGATGCTTGAGTTTGGCTTTGGCGGACGCCCGCAAGGTGTCCACCAGTGTCACGGCGGTTTCCTCGATAGACTCGCGTCCCCACCGGCGCGGCTTTGCCACCACCCCGACTGCACCCTCCTCCAGGGCGCGGATGGCCAGGTCCGTTCCGCCACCCACGTGACCGGAACATACCACCACCGGCAAAGGATGCTTCGACATTACGCGACGCAGGAAGTCGAGCCCGTGCATGCGCGGCATCTCGAGGTCCAGCACCACCACGTCGGGGCGGTCCCTCGCGATGTGCTCCAGTGCCGCGATCGCATCCGGAACTGCAGAGACATCCATACCACCGGCCCCGTTGATGACACCCGTCAGGAACTGGCGGGCGACTACGGAATCGTCGACAACCAGGACCTTCATTGGGTCTGCACTCCCTTCAGAGATCGCGCCCCGTTAGCACGAGTGTAGACGGCCGGAATGGTAGGATCGAGATCGATGCCCATTCCGCGTAGACTCTCGGCATGTCCTAGAAAGAGATATCCGCCCGGCGCTACGCGGGACGCCAAGCGCTTGCTGGTGTATTCCCGCGACTCGCGGCTGAAGTAGATGAGCACGTTGCGGCAGAACAACAGGTCGACCGTCTTGTGCAGCGGCCAGATCTCGTCGACCAAGTTGTGTCGCGCGAATTGAACCATGGCTCGCACCTCGTCCATCACCGCCATCTCTCCCTCGTGTGACCCGCGGCCGCGTAGCATGTACTTCTTCAAGTAGCGCTCCGGGATTTGACTGCGTTTGGTCATCGGGAAGATGCCCGACCTAGCGCGTTCCAGAGCTTGGTTCGAGATGTCGGTTGCGAGGATTCTCACGTCCCACCCGGCTGATCGGGGAAGCCGGTGATGTAATGCCATGGCCAAAGAGTAGGGCTCTTCACCGGTAGAGCAGCCGGCACACCACACACGAATCCGGCGCGATCTGGGTCGCGTGGCCCACAACGGCAACACCTTCTCCTGCAGAAATTCGAAGTGCCGCTGATCGCGAAAGAAGCTGGTCTCATTGGTGGTAACAGCATCGAGCACCTTGATCAGCTCGGCGTCCCCATCCGCAACGACGCGACGGTGGTACTCGTTGAAACTTCGTAACCCGAGCTCACGCATCCGGCTCCACAGCCGCGCAATGAGCAGCGGCTGCTTCTCTGCGCTCAGCCAGATTCCGGCCGTGCGGTGAATTAGTTCCTGAAAGCGCTTGAACTCGGCTTCCGAGATATCGAGGCGCCCGTCGCCGGACGCCTCATGTGTCCAGGGGGGCACAGTCATCCCGTGCCGCTGTCTTCGGCGTCCTTCGGTATTTCCTTCTCACCGGCTTCGTCCGATATCTCCTGCTCGGTGATTCCGTCCGATGCCTCCTGCTCGATGGCCTCGTCAGGAAGGGTGCCAATCTCAGCTAACTCACTAGAAGCCAGCGCCCGATCGATGTCGAGGATCAGGAGTAGTTCGTCTCCCAGCTTTCCCATGCCGAGCAGACCTTCAGGTCTTATCCGTGTTCCGAAGGACGGTGGCGGCTCGATGTCGTCAGGTGACAGCTCCGTCACTTGGTATACGGTGTCCGCGACGACTCCCACCACCGTCGGCTGCTCTTCAATGACGGTATCCACCAACAGGATGCACGTTCGCTTTGTCACCTTGCGCTCGCCCAGGTTGAACTTGAGTGCAAGGTCTGCGACCGGAACGACGTTGCCCCGCACGTTGGTCGCCCCGCGGATCCATGGTGGCATGCGCGGCACCACCGTCACGGGCTGGTACTCCAATATCTCTCTAACCTTGAGTATCTCGACCGCGTACGCCTCACCAGCAAGTGAGAAGGTCAGATATTGCTCAAGCGCTGTGGCCTCGGTAGTTGTCGACATCGAAGCCCCCTACTAGAAGCGCTCGAAGCCGTCGCGGCCCCGGTCGGTTATGCGCACCGGCTCGGCGGCTGTTGAGCCGTTACCTCCTTCTTCTCGCCAGCCGGCCGTGACGAGCTCTTCATCTACCTCGGCCCTTGCCTGCAGCGCTTCGAATGCACCGCGTACCTCACTGCCTTCAGCACCGCGTGCGTGCCGCTCGTTCCCGTCACCGCTCACCTTGAACAGCCCTAGGAGCTGCTGCAGACTGTCAGCTTGAGCAGCCATCTCCTCCGCCGTCGAAGCCAGCTCCTCTGCACTCGACGCGTTGCGCTGCGTTACCTCATCAACCCGGTTCATGGCGTCGCTCACCGAACTCACGCCCGCTTCCTGCTGCTCTGATGCGGCGGCCACTTCCTGCACTAGGCCCAGGGTCCTCTGAATTGCCGGCACCAGCTCCTGCAGCCGCTGTTGCGATCGCTCAGCCACCTTCGTGCTCGAAGAGGCCACTTCGCCTATCTCTCCGGCCGCTTCCTGGCTCCGCTCGGCAAGCTTGCGCACTTCGGTTGCCACCACGGCGAAACCCTTGCCGTGCTCTCCGGCTCGCGCGGCCTCGATGGCAGCGTTCAACGCTAGGAGGTTGGTCTGGTAGGCGATCTCTTCGATGATCGTGATCTTCTCCGCGATGGACCGCATGGCGTCAGATGTCTCGGTCACCGCCTCACTGCTCGCCTCGGCATCCGCAGCGCCCTGCCTTGCCATCTCCTCCATGCGGCGCGCGTTGTCGGCGTTTTGGGTGACGGATGCGCTCATCTGCTCCAGGTTCGTAGCAGTCTCCTGCACAGAAGTGGCCTGCTCGCTAGTTCCCTGCGATACTCCTTGTGCCGCCCCGGAGATCTGAGCCGCTGCGCCGCTCAGACCGTCCGCGCCCCGCTGCACCTCGCTCAGCAATCCGGTCAGGCGCTCGGCCATCTCATGCATGGCGGCCTGCAACTGTCCGGTCTCGTCACGGTTGGTCACTTTCACGCCACCGCGCAGGTCGCCGTTCGCGATCCGCTGCGCCACGTCAACCAAGTCGATTACCGGCTTGAAGATGAGCCTGGACAGCCATAGACCCGCCCCCAGTGCTAGCACAGCCGTAACCAGCGCAACGATCAAAGCCGACCGGCCGACGGCCGCAGCGAGGGTTGCTGATTCCTTGCGGAAAGTCGCAGTGGTTTCCTGATTCTCGAGCACGAGGGCCTGCATTTGCGAGAGTACCATTGACGCCTCGCCGTTCGCCCGCCGCAGGGCCTCGTTTATCTCGCTGTCCCGCGCTCCCGTTTGTACTAACTGCTGCAGTTGATCGAACGCCGCCATGTAGTTGCGGTGTTCCTGTGCGGCCGACTGCAGAGCCGCGGACTGGTCCGCCTCGCCGCGGGCCTGCGCAGCGGTGACTGCCTCGGAGATGAGTACCTGGGCCTCGTTGCCGCGGCGGGCGTGAGACGCTGCGTACGTGCTGTCTCGCGTCAGCAGGTAGTCCTTTGCCGCGGCCATTTGACCCAACATGCCTGACTCGATGCGAACCAACCGGTTGTCGTCCGTGGCCAGGTTTACGATTTGCTCAAATCGGTTCTCGAGACGTGCAAATCCGCGGCTCGCGACAATACCGATTGCCGCCATGATAATGGCCACAGCCGCTGCCGAACCGACAAGCTTCTTCCGAATCGTCCAGAATCCCAGTTTGTACTGCATGGCAGTCCACCCTCGCCTTGGTTGTTATAAGACTTCTGCAGAGCGCGTTTCTGCGCCCTCCAATGTTCCGCTTCGAAATCCTCCACCAGATTCCACAGCCTCCCGCACCAGCGTCACGACGTCCAGGATCATCGCGACCCTGCCGTCGCCCAGAATTGTGAGACCGGACAGACCCCGCTGACCCCGCAGCAGCGGGCTCAACGGTTTGATCACAGCCTGTCTCTCACCCTTTACCCAATCGACAACGAGCCCAGCTCGTGAGCGGCCACTGCGAACCAGCACCACGTGCTCGCGATCCAAGCGGGGCCCCTCCAACTCCAACACCTGGCGCACGCCGAGGTACGGTACGGCTTCGCCGCGCAGGTTGATCACTCCATTGCGGCCGCTCGTGTCGGCTGCTTTGCCTTGCTGGGGTGCGCACTCGATCACGTGCTCCATCGGAATGATGAACGTCTCGCCCGCTACAAAGACCTCGAGGCCGCTGATGATGGCGAGTGTCAGTGGCACGCGGAGGGTGAAAGTAGTTCCCTTGCCCTCGCGACTCTCCACGGTCACTATGCCGCGCAAGGCTTCTATGTCGCGTTTGACGACGTCCAGCCCGACGCCCCGCCCTGAGAGTTCCGTGATGGTCTCGGCGGTAGAGAACCCCGGTTGAAAGAGCAGGCTCAACAGCTCTTGCGTCGAAAGTGACTCAGGCTCGGCAGCTATGCCCGTGCGGCGCGCCCGCTCGATCACACGTTCGCGGCTGATGCCCCGTCCATCGTCCTCCACTCGCACCACCACGCTGCCGCCGTCGTGATAGGCTCTGATTGTGAGCTGGGCCGTCGGTTCCTTGCCGCTTTTCATGCGGGCGGTGGCATCCTCGATACCGTGGTCCACCGCGTTCCTCACTAGATGGGTGAGTGGATCACGCAGTGCGTCGTTGACGGCCATGTCGACTTCGACATCCTCACCCTCGACGATGAGCTCCACCAGCTTCTTCTGTCCGCCCGCTACGTCGCGCACCGTTCGCTGTTGCTGACGCAAAGTGGGACCGAGCGGCACCATCCGCATTGCGGTGACCGTCTCCTGCAGGTCCTCGTATAGCCGGTCTGCCTGGTTGTGAGACTCCATTGCGGCTCGACTGCCGTTCTCGGCGTGCTGCTCGAGAATCTGGCTGAGAGAGCCGCGGGCAATGAAGATCTCCGTCGTCAGGTTCAACAGCTGGTCGAGCTTGTCGATATCTATTCGCAGTGTTCCCGTCCGGCCGGCACCTAACCGCGCACCGGAACTCGGCTGCGGCAGGATATCTTCGGCCGGACTGCGATGGGGCGGCCCGCCTCCGTCAGCCCCGTGTTCCAATAGCTCCCGCAGGTGCTCTAGTAGTGCGCGGTGATTGTCGGATAGCGTGGTCTTACCGTCGTTGACAGCCGCCACCGCCTCGCCGAGAGCATCGACGCACTGCAGCAGCAGTCCCACGACCTCACGGTTGACCTTGAGCTTCCCGTCCCGCAGCCTGTCGAGGAGGTCCTCAACTGCGTGCGCGAAGCCCGATATCTCGGGAAATCCACACGCACCGGCGCTGCCCTTGAGCGTGTGAGCTGCCCGGAAGATGGTGGCTAGGAGTTCTTTGTCGTCCGGTCTTCCCTCCAGTGCTATGAGGGCTTCCTCCATCAGACGCAGGTGCTCGTCAGACTCAACCACAAATGCCTTGACCAGCGCGTCTTGATCGACGTAGCGGTTGCCAGACGTGGTCTTCTTGGTAACGGTCTTCCGGCTCGCTGTCTTCTTGGCTGCCGTCCTATCGCTTCCCGCCTTCCGGTTCATATCATCCTCACGTAGACCGAGCCGTTACCGGTGTGAAACTCGACCCGCCGGCCCTTGGTACCTCCTACGTCCTTGTTGATTATTGGAATT
The DNA here is from genome assembly GCA_037387025.1 of Gemmatimonadales bacterium. Taxonomy (GTDB): domain Bacteria; phylum Gemmatimonadota; class Gemmatimonadetes; order Gemmatimonadales; family GWC2-71-9. The sequence goes on along the minus strand of JARRLJ010000047.1, from coordinate 327 downwards.
CCCAACTCGCCGAGTTTGGAGAGCGCCGTTGCGATGTTACGCGCACCGGCCTGCTCCCCGTGCCACGAATCGGCGTTTTCAGGAGAAGCGCCGCCGAATACCTTGGCGCGCAGATTCGCAAACCGCGCTCCGCGGGCCAGAAGGCCCCCGAGCAACTTGGGGATGGCGAAATCACCGAAGCGACCGCGGTCGGATACGTCACCGGATGGGGTCTCGGGAAAGAGATAGTGGTTCATGCCCGCAACCTTTGCCTCCAGGTCGTACAAGCACACCGCTACACAGGAGCCCAGGATCGTGACGATCCTGGTAGGCTCGGCAACAACCAAT
>JARRLJ010000046.1:17146-18794 GCA_037387025.1 Gemmatimonadales bacterium | reverse complement strand
GGCTGAGGAGGTGGCCGATTTTTGGAAGCGAGTGTTGGGAGCATCACCAGTGATCTGTGATGCCGAAACACATGACCGGTTGGTTGCGTGGACCAGTCATCTGCCACGGGCAATTGCGTCCGGGCTGGCACTGACGTTGTCAGAGCATGGACCCAAGGGCATCACGTACGATCCCGACACGTTGTTGACGACTGCGGCAGCGGCGGGGGACGTCGACTACTGGGTCGACAGCCTGCTTCACAATAGGAGTCGGTTGATCGACGCGATTGGAGCGGCCGAATCCGGTATGCAGCGTCTGAAGAGTGCGCTGGTGGCTAGTGATTCTGGCGCCGTTCGGGGCTGGCTGATGAAAGCTCACCGCTGGAGGATAGAGGCAGGTAAATGAAGGTCGCAGGGTCGATTAGACCGCCGGGTGACAAGAGCATCACGCACCGGGCGCTGATCATCGCTGCTCTGTCACGAACACGCGTGCAGATCAGGGGAGCCCTTACGGCTGCCGATGCCAAGAGTACGGCACGAGTGTTACGACAACTCGGTGCCGGTGTGGGACAGCTAAGACGCGGACAGGCCCTCGACGTCCGCGGCAAGGCGTGGAAGCGGCCCAAGGCCACTTTGAACTGTGGCAATTCCGGAACTGCCGCGCGCCTATTGCTGGGATGCCTGGCAGGGCACCGATTCGAATCACGCCTCAACGGCGATGCGTCTCTCAGGCGTCGCCCGATGCGACGCGTCACCGAGCCGCTTGCGGCCATGGGCGCGGTGGTCAAGCAGGGATCGGGGGACGGACTTCCACTCTCTATCCGCGGTGGTTCCCTGGCGTCGTCCTGCCGGTTTCAAACTCCGGTCGCCAGCGCCCAGGTCAAGAGCGCGATTCTACTGGCCGGTCTGACGGGTGGGGTGCCGGTCACTGTTGTTGAGCCTGCCCGATCGCGCGATCACACCGAGCGTCTCTTCACGTATCTGGGGTTTGACCTACGTACGAAGGGGACGGAGATATCGTTCTTGGGCGCGGGGGATGCCTGGCCCAGAATAGAATCCTTCGACCTCCAGGTACCTGGAGACGTGTCGTCGGCTGCGTTCCTCGTTGCGGCTGCATTGCTCGCCGACGCTGGCCAGTTGGTCATCGAAAACGTGGGAGTGAATCCCACGAGGTCAGGGTTCCTAAACGTGCTGGCGCGCATGGGCGGAAGCATCAAGACGGAGAATGAAGCGGAAGTATGTGGTGAGAAGGTGGCCGACTTGATTGTGTCTCCAGCGCAACTCAGGGGAACCGAAGTGAAGGCAAGCGAAATCCCAGCTCTCATTGACGAAGTCCCCATGCTTGCCGGTCTCGCGTCCAGGGCGGAAGGCGAAACGACCTTCCGATCAGTGGGCGAGCTTCGAGTCAAGGAGAGCAATCGTTTGTCGCTCATGGCCGATAACCTGCGTTCGCTCGGAGTCACGGCGGAGGTCGAAGGGGATGATCTGGTGGTTGTCGGCTGCGATCGACCTCTCAAAGGCAGGGTGGATACGGCGCACGACCACCGATTGGCGATGACATTTGCAGTCCTGGGGACGACGAAAGGATCCAATGTGAATTTGTCAGAGTCGGGCTCCGCGGGTGTGAGCTACCCTGGTTTCTTCGAAGATCTGGCAACGGTAATGTCCC
>JARRLJ010000046.1:11042-17110 GCA_037387025.1 Gemmatimonadales bacterium | reverse complement strand
CCAGCCGGTTCCGGGAAGTCAACCACAGCAAAAGCTGTGGCGCGCAAGCTCGGACTCGCCCATCTGGACAGCGGAGCGCTGTATCGATCGGCAACCCTGGCTGTGTTGGATGCCGGAGCGGAGCTCACCGGTCAGAAGATCGTGGCGCTAGCTCGATCTCTGCCGATTGGGCTGCGGCTGAGTGAGAAGGGTTACCGGCCGGAGGTGGCCGGCGTTGATGTGTCGCGAGAGATCAGGTCCGATCGGGTAACGGCTCGGGTGTCAGGAGTATCTGCCCTGCCGGAACTGCGGCAGTGGGTGAATCAGACTCTGAGAGAAGCCGCAGCGCTTCACCCCAAAGGGGTCGTTGTAGACGGTCGTGACATCGGAACGGTCGTATTCCCCGATGCGGCCGTTAAGGTCTATCTGACAGCGGATGGCGACGAGCGAGCCAGGAGGCGGTTGCGGCAGCTGGGGCGGTCAACTGATTCGAAGAGTGTTGAGCGAGCCAACGCCGATATTGCCGAACGAGACCGCAAGGACTCTACCCGGGCGGTGGCGCCGCTGACCAAAGCGGAAGATGCAGTGCTACTAGACACCACAAACCTGACCTTCGAGGAGCAGGTCGCACTGGTGGTGGGGATGGGGCGGAAGGCGTTCCAATAGCTTGACATAGGACATGTCGACATCTATGGTACGAGGCTAGCCACGTCCATGACGGACGCGGCGCCACTGTCTATTCACAGAGTCCGGGAAGCAAGTTCTACATGGTTGACGAGTCCCACGAAACCACAACCCCAGCCGGTGCGGGACCCTCGGTGGTATCGTCCGAGTCCTCCACCCTCAGAGTCCGCCCTGATCTTTACGACGAAGAGTATAGCGACGAACAGTACGCCGAGATGCTCGAACTGTATGAAGGCACATTGCAGAGCATCGCCGAAGGCGAGATTGTCCGATCGAAGGTCCTTCGCGTTACCGATACGCACGTAATCCTCGATGTCGGATTCAAATCCGAGGGCGCGGTCCCGGTTGAGCAATTCAAAGATCCGGGTGCCATCAACCCTGGGGATGAGGTCGAGGTTTTCCTCGAGCGTCTCGAGGACGAAGACGGCGCGGTTGTACTATCCAAGAAGAAGGCCGACTTCATGCGGGTCTGGGAGAAGATCCGCGAGGCTTACGAGAGTGACCAGCCCGTGATGGGCACACTGCAGAAAAAGATCAAGGGCGGAGTGGTTGTGGATTTGATGGGCGTCGACGCGTTCCTACCCGGTAGCCAAATAGCATTGCGGCGTGTGCCGAACATAGATGAGCTCCTAGGACAGGAGTTCGAGTTCAAGATCATCAAGCTCAACAAACGGCGGCGCAATATTGTTGTGTCACGCCGCGTCATACTCGAAGCAGAGCGCGCCACGAAGCGCGATTCCCTGATCAAGGAGCTGGAAGTGAACCAGGTCCGCAAGGGCATCGTGAAGAACATCACCGATTTTGGCGCGTTTATCGACCTTGGTGGCGTTGACGGACTCCTGCACATCACTGATATGAGCTACGGACGGGTGTCTCATCCGTCGGAAATCGTGGAGATGGGTCAGGAATTGGACGTGAAGATCCTGGACATCGATTGGGACCGTGAGCGGATCTCACTCGGGCTGAAACAGCTTCACGAGTATCCCTGGCAGAACGTCATCGACAAGTACCCGGTAGGCACGCGGGTTCAGGGCAAGGTGGTGAGCATCACCAACTACGGTGCCTTCGTCGAGTTGGAGCCAGGTATCGAGGGCCTGGTTCACATCAGTGAGATGAGCTGGACTCGCAATGTTCGGCACCCCTCGAAGATTGTGTCGATTGGTGAGACCATTGAGGCCGTGGTTCTCAAAGTGGATCCGGAGGAAGAGAAGATCTCGCTGGGGATGAAGCAGACGGAGCAAGATCCGTGGTTAGTGCTTCCCATGAAATACCCGGTAGGGACACGGATCGCCGGGAAAGTGAGGAACCTCACGTCGTTCGGCGCATTCGTAGAGATTGAGCCGGGAATAGATGGCTTGATTCACATCTCCGATATGTCGTGGACCAAGCGGGTCCAGCATCCGTCTGAAGTCGTCAAGAAGGGCGATGCAGTGGATGTGGTGATCCTCAACATCGATACGGATAACAAGAGGATTTCACTGGGGCTGAAGCAGGCCCAGGAAGATCCCTGGCTCAAGATCGGCGAAGACTACCCGGTGGGCACAGACGTCGATGGGCACGTCGTGCGGTTCCAGGATGGTGGTGTAATCGTGGACGTTGGCAACGACCTCGAGGGTTTCGTTCCCGAGGCTCAGGTGCCAGTACCTGAGGGCAAGTCACCCGAACAGGTAGCCCGTCCCGGTCAGGCCGTCTCACTCAAGGTGATGGAAGTTGATCCAATCCACCATCGGATCTTGATGGCCGTCACCGAGCTGGGCGAGATGCCGCCCGAGGAAGATACACAGCCTGAGGTTGACGATCTCAAGGCGGAGACCAGCGAGGAGGATGAGAGCGCGGCCCCGGCCGAGGACGCCGCCACGAGCGGCGAATCAGAGACGACTGCACCGGTGGCAGAAGCGGCGAGCGAGGCTGAGGCCGCCGAGAGGAAAGAGCCCGAAGCCGCCGAGGGGAAAGAACCCGACGCCGCTGAGGAAACTGACGCCGAGAAACCGACCAGAGATTCCACCGAGTGAGGTCGTAGGCTTCCGCTTTGTCTCGCGGCCTCCCATCTAACCGATCAGGCCCGTGACCATTCAGAAGAAACTCGAGACCTTCCACCGTCTGGGCTCGCAAGCCGAGCTCGGAGGTGGACCCGACCGGATCGAACAACAGCACAAAAAAGGGAAGTTGACGGCCCGGGAACGACTGGACCTGTTGCTGGATCCCGGGTCATTTGTCGAGGTGGACAGATTCGTGACCCACCGCTCAACCGATTTCGGGCTGGCTGAGAACAAGCCCCTCGGGGATGGAGTGGTCACAGGTTACGGTCGCATCGAAGGAAGACCTGTGTATGTGTTTTCGCAGGACTTCACCGTGTTCGGCGGTTCGCTAGCAGAAGCGCACGCCGAGAAGATCTGCAAGATCATGGACCTGGCTGCCCGCAACGGCGCTCCGGTCATAGGCCTGAACGACTCTGGTGGGGCCCGCATCCAAGAAGGTGTGGTCTCTTTGGGCGGATACGCCGACATCTTTCTTCGCAACACTCTGGTCTCGGGAGTTGTACCGCAAATCAGTGCAATTCTGGGTCCCTGCGCAGGAGGAGCCGTATATAGCCCGGCGATCACCGACTTCGTGTTCATGGTCAGAGGTATCTCGTACATGTTCGTAACCGGACCCAATGTCGTTAAGACCGTTACGCACGAGGACGTCACCACCGAAGAGTTGGGTGGAGCCGACGTCCACGCGACAGTATCCGGCGTGGCACAGTTCGCACACGACTCTGAGTCCGAATGCTTGAGTGAGATTCGCCGCCTGTTGAGTTATGTGCCGGGCAACAACCTGGATAGCCCGCCAGTCCGTGAAACCGATGATCCCGCGGATCGCAGAGACGAGGAGTTGCTGACGATAGTCCCGGACAACCCAAACAAACCCTACGACATGCACGAGGTGATTCAGCGTGTTGTCGATGAAGGAGATTTTTTGGAAGTCCATCGCGACTATGCAACGAACATCATCGTTGGTTTCGCCCGACTCGGTGGTCACTCGATAGGGCTGATTGCGAATCAGCCGGCGGTGCTCGCTGGTGTGCTGGATATCACGGCGTCGCTCAAGGGGGCGCGATTCATCAGATTCTGTGACGCGTTCAACATTCCGCTCGTTACCTTCGAAGACGTTCCCGGTTTTCTACCTGGGGTCGAACAAGAACATGGGGGGATCATCAAGCATGGAGCCAAGCTGCTCTACGCATACTGCGAAGCCACTGTGCCCAAGCTGACGGTGATAACCCGCAAGGCTTACGGTGGAGCATACGATGTGATGAACTCCAAGCATGTGCGGGGAGACTTCAACGTGGGTTGGCCTACAGCGGAAATCGCAGTCATGGGGCCGAAGGGTGCAGCCGAGATTCTGTTCAAGCGAGATATTGCCGAGGCCGAGGATCCGAACAAGAAGCTGGAGCAGTTGGTGACGGAGTACCGCGACCGGTTTGCCGATCCCTACCACGCAGCATCCAGGGGGTTCCTTGACGATGTGATCGACCCGCGAGAGACGCGACCGCGCCTTATCTCCGCATTACAAACTCTGCTCACGAAACGCGACACGAATCCGCCCAAGAAGCACGGGAATATTCCACTGTGACAAGTCGAGGAGCGCTCTCGCGTGGGGCGATTAGCGTTGGTTTCTTCAGCTTCACGTGGGGTTTCTTGGCCAGGGAGGCGCGTTGCATAGGGTGCTGATCGCCAACCGTGGCGAGATCGCGTTGCGCATCATTCGAGGTTGTCATGAGGAAGGGCTGGAGGCAGTAGCAGTCTACTCTGAGGCTGACCGGATGAGCCCACATGTGGGCGCGGCAGACGCAGCGGTCGAAATCGGCCCTCCGTCCGCTTCCCAATCCTACCTGGACCTCGACCGACTCCTAGCAGCAGCGAAGCGTACCGGCGCAGACGCGATCCATCCGGGGTACGGATTCCTGGCCGAGCGTGCGCAGTTCGCGGAAGCAGTCGAATCGGCCGGTCTGGTTTTCATTGGACCCTCAGCTGACGCCATCCGGGCGATGGGAGACAAGCCCGAGGCGAGGAAGCGCATGGCCGCGGCCGGAGTTCCGGTCATACCGGGCACCAAGTCGCAGGTTGAGAGTGCCGAGGATGCAATCGCGGCTGCCGCTGAGGTCGGGTATCCCGTGCTGCTGAAGGCCGCCGCCGGGGGTGGCGGGAAGGGAATGCGGAGAGCCGATACAGCCGACGATGTGGCGAGGGTGTTTCCACAGGCATCTTCCGAGGCACTGTCCGCGTTTGGCGATGGGGCCGTGTACGTGGAGAAGCTCATTGAACGCCCCCGTCACGTGGAGATTCAGATAGTTGCGGATAGGTTCGGTAACACGATTCACCTGGGAGAACGCGAGTGTTCGGTCCAGCGACGGCACCAGAAGTTGATCGAAGAATCCCCATCCCCCGCAGTGGATGTCGACCTGAGGCTGGCAATGGGCCGAGCGGCGGTGCAGGCTGCCCGTTCAGTGGGCTATCTGAACGCCGGGACAGTTGAGTTTTTGTTGGCACCCGACGGCCGCTTCTACTTTCTTGAGATGAAGACTCGGCTCCAAGTGGAGCATCCGATCACGGAGATGGTGTACGGAGTCGATTTGGTAAGGGAGCAACTACGGATCGCCGCCGGGGAGCCGATGACGCTTCCGGGCAAACCCTTGACCCCCAGGGGACACGCGATCGAGTGCCGCATTACCGCGGAGGACCCATTCGCTGGCTTCCTGCCCGCAACTGGCCGCGTCGAGTACTTCCGACCTCCGGCGGGGCCGGGTGTGAGATGGGATGGTGGCATCGAGGTCGGCGTGGAGGTAGGTCTGTATTACGACTCGCTGCTGGGGAAGCTGGTTGCCTGGGGTGAGAACCGAGACAGAGCCTTGCAGCGGATGCGCAGGGCTCTCGACGAAGCTGTGGCAGTGGCGCTGGCGGAGGACGAGCGACGAAATGCGTCCGTCACGGTGTCGAGTCATGCGCGGCCGGCTCGCGAGAGCGCATGGCTCGCAGCCGGCCGGCGTGCCGGATTGCGGTGAAGACGTCAGTTAGGATAAGCGGAATCGCTGCTGGCGGAGACGGTGTCGGTCGTCTCGCAGACGGGTTGGCTGTGTTCGTACCGCGCACGGCGCCGGGGGACGTAGCTGACGTGGAGGTGTATCGCCGAAAACAGCGGTTCGCTCGCGCGCGACTGGTAAGTCTGCGAACCCCGGGATCGGGTCGCAGCGATCCCCCGTGTGAGCACTACCTGCGAGACCGCTGCGGTGGATGCCAGTTGCAGCATCTATCCATCTCCACTCAACTCGAAGTGAAGCGCAAGCTGGTCGGGGAGGCGGTGCGGCGGATCGGAAAACGCCAAGTTGAAGATCCTCCAATTGTTCCCTCGCCCACCGACTGGCG
>JARRLJ010000046.1:0-10968 GCA_037387025.1 Gemmatimonadales bacterium | reverse complement strand
TTGCTGTTGCGCGAGGACAGAGAGGGAACGCTGCACGTCGTTGCCGTCGGCGGTTCCGTTGCCTGGGACGCTGGGCCCCTCGCTGCTGCACTCGACGACCCGTCGATTTCTTTCTGGTGGAAGCCGGAAAGAGGGGCACCCAGGGTGATTGCGGGTGTCCGTACGGGATTCCCCCCTGTAGCGTTCGAACAAGTGAACACCGATCTCGCGCACACGATACGAGTTGCAGCGGTAGATGGTCTCGGCCAGGTTGCCGACGAGGTAGTGTGGGACTTGTATGGAGGCGTCGGCGATACCGCAGAGTTGTTGAGCCAGAGAGGAGCGCGGGTGTCGACCGTAGATTGGGACGGAGCGGCGGTGGAGTGGGGAAAAGCTCACGGATCTGCCGGCGTCGAGCGAATTGCCGGGCGCGTTGTAGAGGTTCTATTCAGATTACCCGAGCCCGGTGCGATTGCAGTGAATCCTCCCCGAACGGGACTAGATGCCGTGGTAACTAGGTTCATCGAACAGTGGGGTCAGCGCTTGCGCGGAAGGAGGGTTGCGTATGTGTCCTGCGACCCGGCAACTCTGGCCAGGGACCTGACTCGGATGCCGTCGCTTCGTGTAGGGTCTCTTATGGCGTACGACCTCTTTCCTCAGACAGCACACGTAGAGACGTTGGCAATATTGGAGGCCGCGTGAAATACACCGTTACGGTGGAGCGAACCGAACACGATGTGGAGGTGATTGGGGAGGGGGTTCGGGTCAACGGAAAGCTGCTGACTGCTCGCCTTGAAGCTATCCCCCAGACGCCGCTGCGGCGGCTCGTATTGGATGGCGCGGCGCGGACCTACGCGATGATCGATTCGGGTAACGGCTGGGAGGTGCTGTCGGGGGGACGTATCAGATCGGTATCGATAGAGGACGAGCGGATGCAGCAGCTGCGCAGCGCGGCTGGCGCGGGGGACCGGTACGACCACGGTGGGATCGTGAAGGCGCCGATGCCTGGTCTAGTGATGCGTGTGGAGGTCAAGGTGGGGCAGCAGGTGGAGCCGGGAGCTGGTGTTGTGGTGCTGGAAGCGATGAAGATGGAGAATGAGATCAGGGCGGGGTCCGCCGGGATCGTGAGCGCCATTCGGGTAGAACCAGGACAAACCGTTGAAAAAGGATCTGTGCTGGTGGAACTAGAGCCACGGCAGGCTTGACCGCGGTTTTGTCGTGGGGTAAGTTACGTGGCTGTTTAGCTTTGCGGCAACCTGTTGTGACCGGCCCGAGCCCGGCAAGACGAGATTCATGAAGACTTACACGCAGAAGAAGAAAGAGATCGAGCACCGCTGGTACCTTGTCGACGCTGAGGGCGTCGTGCTGGGTCGTTTGGCGAGCAAAGTAGCTCAGCTCATTCGCGGCAAGCACAAGCCGACTTTCACGCCCCACATGGATGGGGGTGACTACATCGTCGTGATCAACGCGGAAAAGGTGCTCCTTACGGGAAGGAAGATGGAGCAGAAGCAGTACTTCCGTCATACCGGCTATATGGGACATGAGCGGTTCACGTCCGTGCAGGACTTGTTGAAGAGGCACCCCGAGCGTGTCATACAGAAGGCCGTATTCGGTATGCTTCCGAAATCGTCGCTCGGCAAGCAGACGTTGCGCCAGAAGCTCAAGGTCTATGCCGGGCCAGTCCACCCGCATGCCGGGCAGAGCCCCACGCAAGTTGAATTGAGTTAGGAAACAGTATGACGACACAGGTAGAACCAGAGCTTCGTTGGCACGCCATAGGACGTCGCAAGACGGGCGTGGCTAGGGTGTACCTAACCCCTGGATCGGGCAAGTGGGACGTCAACGGACGGACGTTGGGTGACTTCTTCCCACGTCGCTCCTTGATCCAGCACATCCAGCAGCCGTTTGTCGCGACAGATACACTAGGTGCTTTCGATGTGAAGGCGCGGGTATCCGGAGGAGGGCAGACAGGACAGGCTGGTGCGCTGCGTCTGGCTATAGCCCGGGCGCTGGTGGGGGCCGACGAAACCCACCGGAGAAAGCTGCGCGATAACGGGCTGATGACGCGAGATCCTAGAGCAGTCGAACGGAAGAAGCCGGGGCAACCTGGCGCGCGAAAGCGGTTCCAATTCTCGAAACGCTAGGCAGACGCATAACGATTCACACCACCGGATCTCGCTTTGGGTGTCCGCCTGGACAAGTGGATAGGAGCGAGAGTAGAAGGTGGTGGCAGAACAACCCGAGGAAATGAACTAGATGTCACAACCAGGACTACAGGACTTGCTCCAAGCAGGCGTGCATTTCGGGCACCAGACTCGTCGGTGGAACCCGAAAATGAGACGCTTCATCTTCGCCGAGCGCTCCGGCATATATCTGATCGATCTCCAAAAGACCCTGAATCAGCTCAGGGCTGCCCAGGACCTGATGCGCGAGATCGTCCTCAAAGGTGACAACGTGCTGTTCGTCTGTACCAAGCGCCAGCTCAACATGATCGTCAAGGCTGAGGCGGCCCGGTGCCAGGCATACTGGGTGACGGAGAGGTGGTTGGGTGGCACCCTGACGAACTTCCACACAATAAAGCGGCAGATTCGCCGGTTGAAGGAACTGGAACAAGGCCAGGAGGAGGGGGCCTTCGAGTTCTTCACCAAGAAGGAACAGCTGCGGTTCGAGCGCGAGCGCCAGAAACTGAATCGCAACCTCGAGGGCATCAAGAACATGGGGCGTTTGCCGGGTGCGCTCTTCGTGGTTGACGCCAGGAAAGAGCGGATCGCCATTGCGGAGGCCAACAAGCTGGGAATCCCTGTTGTGGCGATAGTCGACACCAATGCGGACCCCGATTTGATCACTGTGCCGATTCCGGGCAATGATGATGCTATACGTGCCGTCTCCCTCATCACGGCAGCGGTCGTGGATGTTGTAGCGGAAGCACGCACTGAGGTGCCGGCCCGAGAGGTGTCGATCGATACAGACACGTTCACCACGTACAGTACCGACAGCGGCGAGGCCGACACCGAGGATTCGGCGACCCGTAGGCGACCGCGGCGCAAGCGCCGGCCCAGGCCCGAGGCAATCGCCGCGCGGCTGAAGGCAGAGCCACAAAACGGGGAGCAGCCTCGACGGGCGCAGGCATGATGGATTGCAAGAAAGCGCTGATCGAGAACGATGGCAACTTGGACAAGGCTGTAGACTATCTGAGGCAGAAAGGCATAGCCAAAGCCGAAAAGAGGGCCGGGCGTAGTGCAGCTCAGGGAGTGATTGAGAGCTACGTTCACTTCAATAACAAGGTTGGGGTGCTGGTCGAACTCAATTGTGAAACCGACTTCGTTGCACGCACGGATGATTTCAAGGCTCTGGCGAAGGATTTGGCACTTCACGTCGCTTCAGCTCGGCCGATTGCCGTAACAGCCGATGAAGTCCCCGAGGACTTCATAGCGCACGAGCGGTCGATCTTCGAGAAGCAGGTCGAGGAGTCTGGCAAGCCAGAGGCCGTTCGAGAGAAGATGGTCGAGGGGAAGTTGCGGAAGTTCCTACAGGAGCGTGTCCTGATGGATCAGCCGTTTGTGAAGGATGACAAGAAGACAGTGGGCCAGTTGGTGAAGGAGGTTTCCGGCAAGCTCGGGGAGAACGTAGTAGTCCGTCGGATTGCACGTTACGAACTCGGGGAGGAATAATGGGCGATCTCGCGTACCGGCGCGCCTTACTCAAACTGTCGGGTGAGGCACTTGCTGGTGAGCGGGGGTTCGGAATCGATTTTAGCGTCGTCGATCGACTCACTGACGAGATCCAGTCGGTGCACGAGATGGGCGTCGCACTCGGCATGGTCATCGGGGGCGGGAACATTGTACGCGGTGCTGTGGCCAGTCAGGAAGGTATGGACCGCGTTTCGGCAGATTACATGGGGATGTTGGCAACGGTGATCAACGCCCTCGCACTGCAGGACATACTTGAGCGAAAGCAGGTTGAGACTCGAGTCATGACGGCGATTCGCATGGAAGAACTGGCGGAGCCGTATATCAGGAGGCGAGCACAGCGACATCTCGAAAAAGGCCGGGCGGTTCTGTTCGCTGGTGGAACCGGCAATCCGTACTTTTCGACCGACACGGCCGCAGTCCTTCGCGCCCACGAGATAGAAGCAGATTTGCTGAACAAGGCGACTAGCGTCGACGGCGTGTATGACGCGGATCCTAAGAAACAACCCGATGCTAAGTTCATTCCGGAGTTGACGGTCCATGACGCTATCGTGCGGGGATGGGAGGTCATGGATGGCAACGCATTGGGCTTGTGCAAGGACAACAAGCTGCCCATTGTCGTGATGAACGTGAAACAGACCGGCGCCATCGCCAAGGTATTGAAGGGGGAGCGCGTCGGAACAATCGTGCACTGATCCCACGACCGACCCAGTTCAGGCTCGTGAAGTGGCCGGTGCAGGTATGCGTGTGACCGAAAACACTCAGACGATATCCCATGGATACACTACCAGAAGTGACCAAACTGGCGAAGCAGCACATGCGCAAGGCGGTTGACAGCACGAAAGGGGAACTCGCCACAATCCGCAGCGGCAGAGCCACGACGAGCTTACTCGATACGGTAACGGTAGATGCCTACGGCCAGCAAATGCCGCTGAATCAGGTGGGCTCGGTTACGGCGCCGGAAGCACAGCTGCTGACGGTTCAGCCCTGGGATAAGTCGCTTCTCGGGGCGATTGAGAAGGCAATCATGACGGCGGATCTTGGTCTGAACCCGTCAAACGACGGGAACATCATCCGCGTTCCTCTACCGCCTCTAACGGAAGAGCGCCGTAAAGAGCTGGTGAAGATCGTGCGGAAGTTGGCTGAAGAAGGGAAGATCGCGGTGCGTCACGCGAGGACAGAGGCAATCGCTGACGTCAAGAAGGTGGAGCACGTGTCCGACGACGACAAGCACCGCACAGAAGGCGAGATTCAGAAACTGCACGACGAGGCAATAGAGAACGTCAATGCGCTGGTTGCAGCAAAAGAAGAAGAGATAATGGAGGTCTGAGGTCTAGCCTCTGTCCCGCGGGCGACGCCGGCATTCATGTCATCAAACTTGATTCGACGCGCTGTAGTGGCCGTAGTCGCGATACCCACCGCGATCGGCGTTGTCTATGTTGGTGGCTGGGCTCTAACCGGGCTCCTGGCCGTTCTCGCTGCGCTCGGATCGGCAGAGCTCTACCGGTTGGCCGACCTGAGTGGCATTCGGCCGGTAGAGGAAGTGGGATACGTGGCCGCAGCACTGCTGCCGGTCGGAGTGTTCGCGGCTACTTCTGACGGCTTGTATTTGGGCTATCGCTACCTCGTTCTTGCCGCAGCCGTCTATGTGATAACCGTGATGGCAATAGCTGTGTGGCGCCGTAACCCGGAGGACAGGCCTCTCTCTTCGGTTGCCGTCACCATCCTGGGAGTGGTGTACGCAGGTGGGATGCCCGCCTTCCTGATCATCCTGCGCCATCCGCCAGGACCATTGACTGCGTGGGGCGCCACGTGGCTCGTGTTCTTGCCTCTTGCCGTCGTGTGGATCTGTGACAGCATGGCTATGGCAGGCGGATCGGCTATCGGAGGTCCCAAGCTGGCAGCGGTGGTGAGTCCCAACAAGACGTGGGCGGGGTTCATAACGGGAAGTGTGGCGGCGGGGATCGTAGCTCCCATATATGGCGTAGTCTTGTTGGAGCGTTTTGACATCTCCCTACACGCATGGCAGCTAGTTGTCTTTGGAGTCATAGTGGCAACGGTAGGGCAGGTCGGCGATTTAGCCGAATCGTTGTTCAAGCGAGAGGTGGGTGTCAAAGACTCGGGAACGGCCTTCCCTGGCCACGGCGGGGTATTGGATCGACTCGACTCCCTCTACTGGGCAATCCCGGTTGCTGTGATCCTGCTAATCCTATACGACGTCATATGACCACCGGCGTTGCGATCCTCGGTTCGACCGGATCGATTGGCACCAGCACGATCCGGGTGCTCCAAAGGCAGAAGCGGCGGTTCCACGTTGTGGCGCTGACAGCATTTGGATCGGAAGATCTCCTGGCCGAACAGGCGGCCGCCGTGGACGCGGATTTCGTCGGCCTGGTCAAGCCGAGCAGTAATGGGGTTGAGGAATGCAGCGGATCTGAGTGCCTGATCGAAGCTGCCACTCATCCCGACGTGGACATCGTAGTCAATGCGGTGGTCGGGGCAGCTGGCCTAGAGGCAACGGTCGCGGCACTGAGGGCGCGAAAGCGGGTTGCCCTAGCCAACAAGGAAACACTGGTGATGGCGGGCGACTTGGTCCTGAAGACGGCCAAGGAGTACGGTGGTGAGGTGGTGCCCATCGACTCGGAGCACAGTGCTGTGCTTCAGTGCACAACGGGGCGACCCGATGTCGAGCTGAGCCGGCTGATCCTGACCGCGTCTGGAGGACCGTTTCGCGAATGGCCCAAGGAGCGGCTCCCCCAAGCCCAGGTGGAGGATGCATTGATGCACCCCACTTGGAGCATGGGACCGAAGATAACCGTCGACAGCGCCACCCTGGCGAATAAGGCGTTGGAGGTTATCGAGGCGCACCATCTCTTCCGGTTGGGGTATGAGGCCATCGAGGTTGTCGTGCATCCTCAATCCATAGTTCACGCCTTCACCGAATTTGTAGACGGTTCCGTGTTGGCACAGGTTGGTTTCCCGACTATGGAGTTGCCGATTCTATACGCGCTTACATATCCCGATCGGGTGTCCGACGACGCGACGCCGCGGTTCGATCCCATAGCGGCGAGTCCATTGACATTCGAGCCCGTCAGGCGGGATGACTTCCCGACCTTCGCGCTCGGCGAGGGGGCCGGCCGCCTGGGAGGTACTGCACCGGCGGTCTTCAACGCCGCCAACGAGATAGCCGTGGGAGCGTTCCTGAGCGGTCGAATAGGCTTCGAGCGGATCCCTACCGTGATTGAGGGGGTGCTCCGGGCCCATGACCTAGGGCCGGCGGACGATCTCACTGCCATTCTGGAGGCGGACTGCTGGGCGCGGGCGGCGACGGAGGATCAGTGCTGACGATTCTAGCATTCGTCTTCGTTCTCGGCGTGTTGATCTTTGTACACGAGCTGGGACACTTCCTCGCCGCCAAGGCGGTTGGAATAGCCGTGCCGCGGTTCTCCATCGGGTTTGGTCCTGCTACTCCGATTGTGTTCACACGGGGAGAAACCGAGTATCGGGTCTCCTGGATACCTCTGGGTGGTTACGTGAAGATGGCCAGTCGGGAAGAGCAGGAGGCAATGGGAGAGCTGGAAGGCGGTAAACTGGATCAGGAATTCCCGCCCGATAGGTTGTTCGAGAGCAAACCATTGCTGGCGCGGATCATCGTGATATCGGCGGGTGTCGTGATGAATGCGGTGTTCGCGTGGATGGTGTATGTCGGGGTCTCTCTCGGGTATGGCAAAGTAGAAGATCCCACGACCCAGATAGCTCGCGTAGACGAGGCACTGCTTCCGGACGAGGCACGGGACCTAGCCGGCCTCCCGTTTGGAACTCAGATCGTCAGGATCAATGGCGATACAATGGCGTCGAGGAACGATATTCAAGAGGCGGTCTCGGACCTGACGTCGGACGAACTCAGATTCGATTTCGCCGGTGATCTGGATCCGACGATTGTGCCGATTCCGGGCACTGCAGCGCGGGAGCGGTTTGCACTCTACGACGCACTCATCCCACTGCACCAGCCTCGGGTTGGCCTGGTCGCGCCAGGCAGGCCCGCGGCTGAAGCAGGTGTTCAGGCCGGCGACCTCATCATTCGCATCGACGGCGACACCATTCGAACCTGGGACGAAATGGTTCACGCCATCGAGCCCGCGGCCGGAGACACACTGGTCGTCGCGCTTGCGCGCGCGGACACCGTGCTCGAGGTGACGCTGGTACCCGCGGAACAGACCCTTCGGGATCCCGTGAGCGGCGAGTCACGGCAGGTAGGACAAGTAGGCATTGGCTCTCAAGCGTTCGATCCGATCCGTGTCGAGTTTGGTTTGGGCGAGGCCTTGGCTGAAGGGGCCAGACTGACGTTGCAGGATGGCCAGCGGGTGCTTTTCACGCTCAAAGGCATGATAGTCGGCACGATCTCCCCGCGCGAACTGGGCGGTCCGATCTTCATCGGCCAGATGTCAGGCCAGGTCGCAGCCGCGGGGATGTTACCACTGGTGCTGTTCATGGCCTTCCTATCCGTGAACTTGGCAATTCTGAACTTGCTCCCGATCCCGGTGTTGGATGGGGGGCACCTGATCTTCCTATTCATCGAGGGAATCCGAGGCAAGCCACTGTCCCTAGCACTGCGTTTGAGGCTGACTCAGATTGGTCTTTTTGTGTTACTTGGGATCATGGTTCTCGCGCTGACCAACGATCTTTTCAGGGTGATAGGGAAGTGACCGAAGCTGCTGCCGAGCGTAACTGCAGACTTTACAACGACGTAGCAGCCAGGTAAATTGGCATGCTAATGTAGATTACGCTCTTTCATCTAGATCCACGCCTACGTCCCGGAGGACATAGCGTACATGAGCTTTGACAAGCAAGCCGTGGTTCAAAAGCACCAGAAGCACGCCAAGGATTCGGGCTCGACCCGCGTCCAGGTGGCGCTGCTCACAGAACGCATCAATGTGCTTACGGACCATTTCCGCACTCACGCCAAGGATTACCACGGGCGGCGCGGCCTGCTGGCCATGGTCAGCAAGAGACGCCGCCTGCTGGATTACCTCAAGCGGACCGACCTGGAAGGCTACCGTCAGCTCATTGGGGAGTTGGGACTCCGCCACTAAAGCATGGGCGTGGACATGAGGCGTCCGGGATGAGCACCCCGAGCGCCTTTGTTCATTTCGACGTGCTCTCACAAGGAACATCATGGTAAAACACGTAGAGCGGCCGTTTGCCGGGCGAGACTACCGACTTGAAACCGGACGCCTGGCCAAGCAGGCCGCAGGTAGCGCTATCGTTCAGCATGGCGACACGATGGTGCTCGCAGCAGTGACAGTGGCAGACGCTGAAACACACCTTCCCTTCTTTCCATTGACTGTAGAATATCGCGAGAAGAGCTATGCGGCCGGCAAGATCCCCGGTGGATTCTTCAAGCGCGAGGGGCGTCCGAGCGAGGAGGAGATACTGGCGGGTCGATTGATCGACCGTAGCATCCGCCCATTGTTTCCCAAGGGTTTCAACAACGAAGTACAGGTGTTCGTGTACGTTCTCTCGGCAGACCAGGAGAACGACGCCGACGTGCTTGGACTCACCGCTGCTTCGCTCGCGCTCGCTCTCTCGAGGGTTCCGTGGAACGGTCCAGTGGCTGGCGTGAGAATTGGGCGGGTCGATGGTGAATGGGTCGTGAACCCGACGTTCGCACAGTTGGAGGGTAGCGACGTCGACATGGTGGTTGCCGGCACAGCGGATTTCGTCACCATGGTCGAAGGTGGAGCACTCGAGCTGTCCGAGGAAGAGATAGCTGACGGCCTGGTCTGCGCCCAGAAGGCCATTGCCGAGTTGATTGCAATGGAGCTGGAGGTGGTCGGCGAGTCGGGGGCTCCGAAGATCGAATGGTCCTCACCTCAGCTACCTGAAGATCTTGTCGCTGCTGTGAGGGAGACGGCGGAGGAACGAGTCAGGGAGGCGCTGAACCTGCCAGAGAAGTCGGAGCGGGTGCAGGCATTGGCAGCGGTACGGTCGAGTGTCGTAGACCAGTTTGCCGAGCAGTACGCCGACAACATGGGTGATGTGAAGGCTGTGTTGGACGAGATCGAGCACACGACCCTCAGGCGTCAGGTGTTGGATCATGGTGAGCGGGTGGACGGCCGTGACGTAGATACCGTGAGGCCGATCAGCTGTGAGGTGGGACTGCTGCCGCGTGCGCACGGGACCGCTCTGTTCACTCGCGGTCAGACGCAGGCTCTGGTGAGTACAACGCTGGGAACCGTATCCGATGAGCAGCGCATCGACAACATTGACGTCCCGGAGGAGACCACCAAGAGCTTCATGCTGCACTACAATTTCCCTTCGTTCTCGGTGGGTGAAGTGCGGCCGATTCGTGGCGTGTCGCGCAGGGAGATCGGACACGGCAACCTGGCGGAACGAGCACTGCAAGCGCTGCTTCCCCCGTACGATGAATTCCCGTACACGATTCGTGTGGTTTCGGACATCCTCGAGTCCAATGGTTCATCTTCAATGGCAACCGTTTGTGGTGGATCACTGGCGCTGATGGACGCCGGGGTGCCGATGAAGTCTGCTTGCGCGGGCGTAGCGATGGGACTCATCAAGGAGGGAGAACGAGTCGCGGTGCTGACAGATATCCTCGGGATGGAAGACCACCTCGGCGATATGGACTTCAAGGTGGCCGGAACGCGTGATGGAATAACGTCCATCCAGATGGATATCAAGATCGAAGGTCTGACACTGGCCATCATCAAAGACGCCCTGGCCAGGGCCAAGAATGCACGGTTCCACATCCTTGATGTGATGGCGCAGACGTTGGCCGATCCTCGCAGCACCCTGTCCAGGTACGCTCCGCGGATCATCACCGTGCAAGTGAAGCCCGACAGGATCGGGGACATAATTGGCCCGAAGGGTAAGGTAATCCGCGGTATCCAAGAGCAGACCGGGGCCGAAATCAATGTAGACGATTCAGGCTTGGTAACGATCTCGTCGACTGACGGGAAGGCCGGAGAGCGCGCGCGCGAAATGGTCGAGGCGATCGTGCAGGAGCCGGAAGTGGGAACGATCTACGAGGGAGTGGTGAAGAGCACCACACAGTTTGGAGCCTTCGTTGAGATCATGCCTGGCGTAGAGGGATTGCTCCACATTTCCGAGCTGGCGCATGAACGCACGCGCCGCACTGAAGACGTTGTGAACAAAGGTGACACTGTACGCGTCAAGCTGCTGGAGGTGGATTCGAGAGGCAAGATGCGCCTTTCCCGGAAGGCGCTGCTCGAGAAGCCTGAACACGCCGAACCGAAGAGCTGAACTCGATGCACACGGTGAG
>JARRLJ010000045.1:0-10240 GCA_037387025.1 Gemmatimonadales bacterium | reverse complement strand
AGCCGCTCGGGCATGCCGGTATCAGTCATTGATGGTCGGGGGCTGGGCCTGCTCCGCAAGCGGCTCGGTGAGACTGCCTTTACTGCCCTGGGGACTCGGGGTGACGTGGAGCCCCTGGTAACGCGAGAACGCCATAGGCTGGCCCTCGAAAGGGCGCAGGAGGAGTTAGCTGCCTTCGGAGAGGCAAGGAAAGCGGGGCTTGACGGTGTCGTGGCGGCGACACATTTGCGGTCGGCCGTGGACGCACTCGATGAAATCATTGGAGTGGTCACTACAGACGATATTCTGGATCGTGTATTCGCAACCTTTTGTGTGGGGAAATAGAAGATGCAGTGGCTACAGGCCGGGCCACTCAGGGTTCGTCGGAACTTTGTTCCGTAGATAGGCGCCACAATTCATCGGCGAGCCACTCCAGCCGTTGCTGAGCGTATTGGATCTCTTGCGGAGGCATTGTCTCCCGGTAGCGGGCGATGTTCCTAATGTGGTCGATCAGCTCATCGAGCACTTCACGTAGCACGTGGTTTGACCGGCGTTCGCTCTGCTCGGGGGTCTCCTTGGACTCGGCGGCTTTCTTCTTGCGAGCTGGCATCTAAGCGGTCTGGTCGGCAGCCCGGTCCTCGAGGTACTGGCACTCTTCTGAGCTCGCCCTGAGTGCTCGGGCTACCCCCTGCTCGGCAACAATTGCCTCCACCATCCGGTGGCCGATGTAGTAGCCGGCACGTTCAGGGATCACCTTGCCATTTACCAGGCGCTGGGCTGCGCTCATGCCACCCGAAAGGTAGCGTAGGCGAAACCCCAGCCCTGTGCTGTCCATGCCGTCGTGCAGGTACCGGGTCAAGAAAGCCTCCAGCTCGCGGAGCCGCCTGTATTGACGCCTCCCGTAACCCAAATAGTCCCAGGGGTCGAACCCCGGCGCGGCCTTTCGCGACGCTGCCACTGCTAGTCCCTCGTTGACTAGGAGTTCGCGCAGGCTGGCACGGCTTCCTGTTTCCCAGTAGTCGTAGTTGCCGTTCATCTCGTCTATCAAGCGCTTCATCTCGCTGTTGCTTGCAGGAGAACCATATCGCACGGTGTGAGCTATTTCGTGCGCTATCCAAAGCGACAGGAGTTCTGGTCGTAGGCCCAAGCCGAGGGTTCCGGGATTGGGTCTGCCGGTGAAGTGTTCAAGGCAGACAAAGGCCACCCCTCTGCCGTTTACCATCAACTCTCCGGCGTTGGCTCCACCGACACCTATCATCAGGTAGACGTCAAACGGCGAGTCAGTCTCGAACAAGTCTTCACACCGGCGCATCGTCTCCTCCGCCAAGCCGGTGACATCGGTGGTCTCAAGGAGGCTGTGAAGGTCCCGTCTGTCTGCTGCCAGGGTTCGGCACATCACATCCTCTGAGTGTGGGCTGTCCAGATCTAGGATGTAGTTGTGCCAGTAGGAACTGAGAACCGGTGAGTGGTCATCGATGTAGCGAAGATACGCCTCCAACGGATCCTGGCTCAATTACAAGACCTAGTTTTCGATTTGAAGGAGTCGATGGAAGAGTACTACAGTATGGGAGTAACTAAGCCAACAGTATCTGCTCCAATTGCACCGCATCGTCGAATCTGAATCCGTAGAAGATCACCTCGTCGAGTGAGGCAGCGTGCGGAGATTCTCGCACGGCATCGTGCATGATCTCAGCGGCGTGCTTGAAGTCGAAGCTCCCGACACCAGAGCCCAGAACTGGGAACGCAATGCGTTTCATACCTCGCTCAGCTGCCAGCTTGAGGCTGGCAAGCGTACTGAGGCGGATCGACCGTTCTGATACCGGCTCGTCTCCCATGGCGGCCGCGTGGATGATCCATCGAACCGAGAGGTCACCTGCTCCCGTTATGGCTGCCTCACCGACGCGAATCGGACCGTGCCGATCGCACTCCTCCTGTACTGCCTTCCCGCCGGCGCGTCGGATGGCTCCAGCAACTCCAGTGCCGAGTTGTAGATGGTTGTTGGCGGCGTTGACCATGGCATCACCGTCGTACTCTGTTATGTCGCCTTGTCGCACCCTTAATACGGCCATTCGTGGCCTTCAGTGCCTGCGCAACTTGCGGCTCGCGTCGTCGAGCACTTTCCGCTCTTCGGGTGTCAGACTTTCCAAACCGGATTGCGAGATCTTGTCCAGCACGCGGTCCATCTCGTCGTACCGCTTGGTTCTTCTTGCGGACTCGCGCGCCCTCCTCCCGGTTTGTGCAGCGGGCATTGGTTCCTTGATTCGGTGCAGTGTCGCCTCGCCTTGGCGCCGCGGCTGACGCCGCACTGCTTGCCGTGCGTGCTGCAACACCTTCTCTTCGCTCTTCAGATAGATGAAGCAGAAGAGAAGGCCGACAACCGCGAAAGCCAGGGCTACGCCCAACACAGCGCCGGAAGCCCCAACGATCGGATAAGCAACAGACGCATCAGCCGACCTGAGCAAGGCGACGATCAGCGAGAGGATCGCTCCGCCCACCCCGCACGTGAAGTAGAAAGCGGCAAACGACTTCCCACCCATGCGTTCTTCCACGGCTGGACCGAAGAAGAACAGCAGAATCATGTTGAATAGGAGGTGCAGGAACCCCCCGTGCAGGAACGCGTAGGTGACGAAGGTCCACCATCTCCCGCCAACGTCTCCGGGCCAGAAGGCACCCACATCGAGCACCCATGCTCCTGTGAACACAGTGACCGTAAGGAGATATACCACTGCGTTGGCCAGAATCAGACCACGCACCCACGGGGTGAGTGAGAATGGCGTGTGTCGCCTTGGCGAGTCGTAGCGCATCTCGTCCCACATATACGTCAATCTACTACCGCACTGGCAAACTTTGTTCCGTTACCCGCTGGAGAGCGGCCTGGCAGATCCTCTCGCACAAATCGTCGAAGGGAATCCCGCTTGCGGCCGCTGATTGTGGCAGTAGGCTGGTCCCCGTCAGGCCGGGCAACGTATTCGCCTCGAGGCACAAGGCGCCCTCTCCATCGTTGACCTTGAAGTCTATTCTGGAGAAGTCACGCAGCTTCAACGCGCGGTGCGCCTGCAGCGCCAGGCGTCGCAGCTCGTCGGCCAGGTCATCGGTGATGTCCGCCGGGAAGATCTCCCTGGTCATGCCCGGAGTGTACTTGCATTCATAATCGAATGTTGCATGCTGCGGAATTATCTCACCGACCGCGAGGGCCTGCATGGCCAACACACCCACCGTAAACTCGCGTCCATCTATGTACTGTTCCAGCATGACGTCACTATCGTAACGCTCAGCTAGTTCCACGGCCGGCTGGATATCGTCAGGTGAGTGGGCTACGGTGAGCCCGACCGACGAGCCGACCTTTGATGGCTTTACGACTATTGGAAACTCTAGCCGGCTTTTCTCTGCCGGGGAGAGGGGCCACATCTGCCAACTCGGCGTCGGCAACCCGGACGCAACGAACAGGCGTTTTGCTATATCCTTATCCATCGCAACCGCGCTGCCGAGCGGTCCGGATCCGGTGTATACGATGCCGGCTAGGTCCAGCAACGCCTGGATCTCACCGCCCTCTCCTTGTTTACCGTGTAATACGAGAAACACTACATCGGCATCACGGATTTCCGGAAGGGTGATCATTGACTCCAGACGCTCGCGGCCGGCTAGCTGAGCGAGTTCTTCCGCGGTGGGGGGCTGTTTTCCAACGGAAGCTGTCAGCACGGACCGCTCGTCGGCCGAGCTGAGTGGGCCGTTGACTGTGTCGACCACCATCACGGAGTGTTGTCGTTGGCGCAGCGCCGCGACTACCTGGGCTGCGCCGGCAAGGGCGACGTCGCGTTCAGGTGTTGAACCGCCCGTCAGTACGGTTATGCGCATGATTGCGGCTGGTATGCCACTTCAGTCTGCAAGGAACACCCTAGCTGATTCCAGCCATTTGGTGTAGGACGTCGTATCTGGTCACAATTCCAGACAATTCGCCGTCTTCTCGGATCAATACTGCCGGTGTTTCACGCGACAGCAGCCTTGAGAAATCTTCCAACGGGAACTCTCCGTCGACGACAGGATACGGTGCTTCCATGACTTCGTGGACAGATTTGTCCAGAACATCGGGAGCCGCTACGGCCTGGGCCATGAGTGAGCCCTCTGACAACGAGCCTATGCAATCACCGCTCTCCACAATGGGGAGTTGGGACACGTTGTAGGTCCCCATGAGGTTCAAGGCCTGCCTCACCGTATGTGAAGGTTCAACGGTCACGAGATGGGGAGCAGATTCGGGCTTTGCGGCTAACAACTGTTCGGCCGTAACCCTATCTGACTCGATCATCTGGTTTGAACGCATCCATTCATCGTTGAACAGCTTCGACAAGTAGCGCTCACCCGTATCGCACAGGATAGCGACCACACACGCATCGGGGTCGTCGATCTCTCGGGCTACCTGTAATGCGACGAACACGTTCATTCCTGCCGAGCCGCCTACGAACAAGCCTTCCTCACGAGTCAACCGGCGCGCCATTTGAAACGCGTCCCGGTCGCTGACCGTGCGGAATTCATCCACAACATCGTAATGCAACGTCGCAGGAATTTTGTCACCACCAATTCCCTCGACCTTGTAGGGGTGCCCTTCGCCCAAGCGCTGGGTACGTCCGTACTCACCATAGATAGACCCTGCAGGATCGCCGGCTATCACACGGATGTCCGGGTTTTTCTCTTTCAGGTAGCGTCCGGCGCCACTGAGAGTGCCGCCCGTGCCCGCCGATCCCGTCAGGTGGGATATGCGCCCATGGGTCTGTTCCCACAGCTCAGGTCCGGTTGTGCGATAGTGTGCCTCGACGTTGGCCTCGTTGTAGAACTGGTTGGCCAGTATCGAGTTCGGTGTGCTCTTCACTATGGCCTTCGCCTTCATCACGTAGTTGTCCGGGTGGTCCGGCGGTACGGCTGTGGGAGTGATGATTACGTCGGCGCCGAAGGCCTTCAACAACCGCACTTTCTCTGATGACATCTTATCCGGCATTGTGAAGATGCAGCGGTATCCTTTGAGGGTCGCCGCCATCGCCAGCGCGATGCCGGTATTGCCCGATGTTCCTTCCACTATGGTCCCGCCCGGCGCCAGATCTCCCCGTCTTTCCGCGTCCTCGATGATCGCGGCTCCGATGCGGTCCTTCACCGAGCCACCGGGGTTGAAGAACTCCGCCTTGCCGTACACGGGCGTGGCCAAAGCAGCGACGACTCTATTCAACCGGATGAGTGGAGTCCACCCGACCGTATCCAGTACATTGTTGTAGGGGTCGGGGTGTGGCGGCGTCACGGCTGGTCTCCAGATTCTGCGCTGGCCGGATGCCGAAATTGGACCGGTTGAAGGAACAGCGTGGAGACCGGTTCACCGTTTTGTCTTGCCGGTGCAAAGGTCATCGAAGAGACTCCAGCCAGCGCTGCAGAGTCCAATGCGGGGTAGCCACTGCTCTCAGCCACCCGAGTAGACTCCGGCACCACTACACCCGTTTCGGTTACGAAAAGCCGCAACATCACCGACGCTTCCACCTCCCGGCGAAACAGATTGGCCGGGTACTCAACAGGCGACTCACGGTTTATGAGCACCGGCAGCTCGAATCCGAGTTCCGCATCGTCATCCAATCCGCCGCCCTGCGATGACCGCTCCATTCCGCATGCCGCCAGTAACAACAGGCATGTTGTCGCGATTCTGATCACTGCTCCTCCGTTAGGCGTTTGAACTCCGCCAAGCGGTTCAGCGCCTCCATGGGGGTCATGGTTTCTGGATTGAGGTCCCGTAGTTCCCGCAGTACACGATGCTCATCGGTAGCGAACAGACCTAATTGCGACGAGTCCGGAGGCGTGGGCGGAGACCTTCCGGCTACGTGATGCCCCGATTCGAGTAGCGACAGAATCTCTTGCGCACGACCCACGACGTCGTTCGGCAGGCCGGCCAAACGTCCCACATGAACCCCATATGACCGGTCGCTGCCGCCTGGCTCCAGTCGGTGCAGGAACACGATATCGTGGCCCGATTCCTTCACCGCCACGTTCCAGTTGCGGGAGTGCTGAAGTGTCTCGGTCAGCTGAGTCAGCTCATGATAGTGCGTCGCGAAGACAGTCTTGCAACCGATCCGGTCGTGCAGGTGCTCGGTTACCGCCCAAGCAATCGCCACGCCGTCGAAGGTTGAGGTTCCCCGACCGATCTCGTCGAGCAGGATCAAGCTGCGGACCGTTGCGGCGTGCAGTATAGCGCTTGTCTCACTCATCTCCACCATGAACGTCGACTGCCCACGACTGAGACTGTCGCTGGCACCCACACGCGTGAAGACGCGATCCACTACCCCCACGGTGGCCGACTCGGCTGGCACGTAACATCCCATCTGGGCCATTACCACACAGAGGCCGATCTGCCTAAGTACGGTGGATTTACCGGCCATGTTTGGACCGGTGAGGAGAACAACGCGGCCGGTTTCGTCGAGTATTATGTCGTTGGGGACGAACTTCCCGGGTGGTAGCATTCGCTCGACCACCGGGTGGCGGCATGCTCTCAATTCCAGTCCGTATGCGTCAGTAACCGTCGGCTTGACAAAATGTTCGCGGACGGCCGTTTCTGCGAGACCGGCAAAGACGTCCAGTTCAGCAAGCAGCTTGGCGGTTTGCTGTAGTTTCCCCAGACTCTCTCGCACAGAATCACATAGTCGGTCGAGCAGCTCTTGTTCTCGCTGGACCACCTGTTCTTCGGCGCCCAATACCTTGGCCTCGTATTCCTTCAACTCCGGCGTCACATAGCGCTCTGCACTGGTCAGTGTCTGACGCCGTTCGTAGTCTTCGGGTACATCGTGTTGGCGTGCCTTCGACACTTCCAGGTAATAGCCGAACACCTTGTTGTAGCCAACCTTCAGTGATGCGATCCCGGTGCGCTCACGTTCCCTGGCCTGCAGGCTCGCTATGAACTGTTTGCCTCCGTCACGCAGATCACGAACCTCGTCCACGTCCCTATCCGCCCCCCGGCGAATAGAATCGCCCTGTCCTACTGCCATTGGTGGCCGATCTACCAGGTAACGGCATAGTCGTTCGGTCAACTGGCTGTGCAGGTCGAGGTCATGCGAACAGCGGGTCAGCTCCGCGCTGGTCTCCCTCGAGGCGAGTCCGTCGAGGGCGCTTCTCACGTCCGGTAGCAGTACCAGCGAGTCTCGTAAGGCGCCCAAGTCACGCGGAGTGGCGCGGCGGGCCGCGGTGCGTCCCGATAAGCGTTCGAGGTCGCGTACACCATCGAGCGCATCACGCACTCGCTCCCTGCCCCGCATGTCATCCGCCAGAACTGCAACAGCTTCTAGGCGGCGGTCGATCTGGCTCACCGTGCGGAGAGGTGCAAGCAACCACTGCCGAACCAGCCGTGCACCCATTGGCGTCACCGTACGATCGATGACCTCCAATAGGGTGCCTCCCGGAGCGTCCGTGCGAAGGGGCTTCTCCAGCTCCAGGTTGCGCTTCGTCATCCGGTCTAGCGGGATGGTCGTGCCTGATCGTCGAACGGTAGGCCGGGCCATGTGCGGCAGCCCACCGGGTTGCAGTTCTGCTACGTATTTCAGCAACGCTCCGGCAGCTTGTAACGCCGGTCGGTCGCCAGGCTCGATGTCCAATCCCTCTAAATCGTGCAATCTGAAGTGTCGAGTTATGTCTTCCGTGGCGAGCGAGGCATCGTACTCCCACGCTTCTCGCTCTGTGACCATCGGACCCTCTTGAATGACGGGTCGCTGTCCCTCGGGGATCACCACTTCACGCGGGTTGTAACGTGTGACCGTGGCGTCGAGGTCTGCTATGTCCGCAGTCTCCAAGATGAACTCGCCGGTGGAGAGATCGAGCGCGGCTATTCCGGCCGGATTGGTGGGTTGTACGGCAACCAGGTAATTGTTGCGTGCGCCGTCCAGCCAATCTTGAGCCAGCACAGCACCCGGCGTAAGTGTCTCTACGACTTTGCGGCGGACAACACCCTTTGCCAGCTTGGGATCCTCAATCTGCTCGCAAATGGCCACTTTGTGCCCGAGCTCAACCAAGCGCCTTAAATACTCGCCAGCTGCCTTTACCGGTACGCCGGCTAGCGGTACCTCTGCCGCGCCTCCGTTGTTGCGGCTGGTTAGAGTGAGTCCGAGATCCCGTGAGGCCCGCTTGGCGTCTTCGTAGAACATCTCGTAGAAGTCGCCCATGCGAAAGAAGAGGATAGCGTCGGAATGCTGTGCCTTTATCTCGCGATACTGCTGCATCAGCGGAGTGTCTGTCGATGTTCCCCTCCGACCCTTCTTATTCAAGATCCCTCCACCACGAATGGCTGTCCCCCGACCTTGCTCTTTAGCTCGGCGACGAGTGATTGGGCTTCAGATCTGTCTGCGAACCGGCCCACTCGGATCTTGAATAACCCGTCCTCATCACGAACGACATGAGATTCGTATCCCTGATCGTGTAGCGCTTGCATCATTTCGTTGGCCGCGGCCACGCTGCTCACGGCAGCCACCTGAACCGAAAAGAAGGTCCGGGTGCCAGGTTGCCCTTGGTCGCGTCGGTGAACGGCGCTGTCAGTGGTAGCCCCCATTCCTGGACAGCGCTGCAGGTAGTAGCGCGAACGGTTGCCCAGTTCGATGTCATTCCCGGCATTCTCGCCGGCGCGCTGCAACAGTGGGCATCCTGTCTCAGCGTCACCCAACTCGAGATAGGCCCGGCCTGCCCAATAGGCTGCCTTGGGCAGCACATCGCTGAAAGGGTAGTCGAGCAGAATCCGCTCGGCTGAGCGAGCTGCTGCCGCCAGTTCCCCGCTGGCAAACCTCAACTCCGCCATCCTGAGGAGCGCCTGGTCGGCCCATGGAGAGCGAGAGTGCTCGATGCTGACCTGACGAAAATAGGATATCGCGCTGTCGCTATTTCCCGCCACTACACCGGCCGTGAACAGAGCCGCCGGGTATAACGAATCCATGGGCGACAACTCGGAGGTGCGTGACCTGACCAAGGCACGAGCCGAGTCTCCCTGCCCTTCGGTTGCGAGACGCACTGCTTCGAGTAACAAGGAATCTTGGAGTACCGTGTCAGCTTGAGCAAACACCTGGGCGCTGGTCGGCGTAGCCATATACAAGATCAGCGCACCTGCTATGAACATGCGGCTCATGCGGCCACCTCTATGGGGCTGAGACTGAGCAACATTCCGGTGATGATCCCCGCTTCGTCGCTGAGGGTCGTCGACTTGAGAGCGGAATCACACTGGTAGAGAGACACGAGGGCTCGGGTTATCTCAATCGTCGTCCATTTTTCGGCTGCCTTGGCCCAAAGAGCTGTTTCACCTCTCAGGCGAAACAAGCGGCGGTTGTTGCGGACCGTTCTTGAGAGCTCCGTTTCTAATCCTCGTGTCGGCGTTCCGCTGTCCAGCATTGCGCGGGCCATCCGAACCCCTAGAAATGCTGTCCCCAGAGGCATGATCAAGCGCACACCCGTGACGCGGGCCCCCGTTAGGACTGGTGTAAGCATCTCCACGGCCTTGGGGATATCTCTGAGCAAGACAGAGCGGACCCAGTCCAGAGGAGTTTCACCGCGACGGACGCCTACGAGTTGGGCCACATCGTCGGCGTTGACCGGCTGGTCCGACCGAGCGATGGTGGCGAGTTTGTCGATTTCCATGGCCAGCTGTGAGAGATCTGATCCTACGGAACTGGCCAGATGCTCGGCCGCCTCCTCGGTCACCTCGAAGCCGCAACGTTCGGCCCGCACCCGGATCCAGCGGCGCAGCCTCTCGTGATTCAAGGACTCTACAGCCACGTGTACTGATGTCCGGCAAAGGTCTTTGTCTGGTTTCTGGTCTTTGTCTCTTGTAGGCGCGCCGTGTACCAGTACCAAGACCGTGGTGGATGCGGGGCTGTCCAAGTACCGATGCACCACTTCCCACACCTTGGAGTTCTTGCGCCACTGCTCGATGTTCTTGATGACCACTACTCGCCGGTCTGCCATCATCGGCGGTGTCTCCACGAGAGCGTGGAAATCCTCTCCGTTTATGTCGCCGGCGGTTCGAACGTCTAGATTGAAATCGCGGCAGGTTTCGTCGACGGCCCGATTCACAACGAGTTCGATCAACTCCTCCTTTAGGAGTTCCTCCTCACCCGTCAGGTAGTATACGGGTGCCAGGTGTTCCCGCTTTAGAGCGCGATACGCCTTGTCAAACGAGAGCGGAGCCGCCATACGGGCGGAAGTTAGTGAACCGTAACTGTGTAAGAAAGCCTGGTGCCGCTCTTAGCGAGTGAGGGATACCCAG